>SHZO01000016.1 GCA_009692285.1 Gammaproteobacteria bacterium
CGTTTTAAGCCCCAAGCAGTGATTGATATTGCCACGCTAACCGGCGCCTGCGTTATTGCTTTAGGTTTACATCACACAGGAATCATGGGCAATGATGATGGGCTGGTGCAAGAGCTGGTTGCTAGTGGCTTACGCGCCGATGATCAGGCTTGGCAGCTACCTTTAACCGAAGATTATGCAGACCAACTTAAAACTAACTTCGCAGATCTTGCAAATGTTGCGGGTCGCGAGGGAGGTGCCATTACCGCAGCTGCATTTTTAGGTAAATTTACACAAGGGTTATGTTGGGCGCATATGGATATCGCAGGTTCAGCCTCACTGGGCGGTTCTGCAAAGGGGAGCACCGGACGACCAATAGCTTTATTAACTGATTTCTTGATTGGACGCTCAAAGCGCTAGTTTCTAGAGATTTGAAGATGGATAAAACCTACGATCCTGCTGATATAGAACCACGTATATACCAACTTTGGGAAGACTCAGGATTATTTGCACCCAATGGGGATGGGCCAGGCTATTGCATAGTTATTCCCCCACCTAACGTTACTGGAACGCTTCACATGGGGCATGCGTTTCAAGACACCATCATGGATGCACTGACCCGTTATCACCGCATGCGGGGCGATGCAACTCTCTGGCAACCCGGGACAGATCATGCAGGCATTGCCACACAAATGGTCGTCGAACGTCAGTTGGAAGGCACCGGCGAAACTCGTGCCAACCTAGGACGTGAGGCGTTTATCAAGCGTGTATGGAAATGGAAGGAAGAGTCTGGCGGTACTATATCAAACCAAATGCGCAGACTTGGGACCTCGGTAGATTGGTCACGCGAATGTTTCACGATGGACCAAAAACTCTCAAATACAGTCACTGAAGTTTTTGTGCGCATGTATCAAGAGGGGCTAATATATCGTGGTAAACGCTTAGTAAATTGGGACCCATCATTACAAACTGCCGTCTCTGATCTTGAAGTTATAAATATTGAAGAAGAAGGTTCACTCTGGCACCTAAAATATCCATTGCAAGACAAATCGGGGTTTATTGTTGTAGCCACTACACGCCCGGAAACACTGCTCGGTGACTCTGCTGTAGCAGTAAACCCAAAAGATGAACGTTACATCCACTTAATCGGAAAACAAGTACGCCTACCACTCACAGATAGGCTAATTCCAATCATTGCGGACGATTATGTTGATCCAAAATTTGGCTCCGGCTGCGTTAAGATCACGCCTGCTCATGACTTTAATGATTACGAAGTAGGTTTACGTCATAATTTAGAACAAATTAATATTTTGACGCCTGATGCCAAAATGAATGATGAGGTACCTGTCGAATTTCGTGGTTTAGATCTTCTTTCGGCACGCAAAAAAGTAATTCAAGCACTAGTCGCACTTAATCTAATAGATCGAATCGTCTCCCATCATGTAATGGTTCCGCATGGCGATCGTTCTGGTGCAATAATTGAGCCCTATCTTACTGATCAATGGTATGTTCGAGTAGCACCCTTGGCTGGACCTGCCATTAAAGCGGTAGAGACTGGTGAGATAAATTTCATACCAGAAAATTGGTCTCGCACATATTTTGATTGGATGAGAAACATAAAAGACTGGTGCATCAGCCGACAACTTTGGTGGGGTCATAGAATACCGGCATGGTATGATATTCAAGGCCATGTCTACGTAGGTAGAACCGAAGCTGAAGTACGTAGTACTCATAACTTAAAAAAAGATTACTTACTCTCACAGGACAATGACGTGCTTGATACTTGGTTCTCATCTTCTTTGTGGCCATTCTCTACTTTAGGCTGGCCTGAGCAGACACCTGAATTCAAGAAATTTTACCCAACTTCTGTATTAGTCACTGGATTTGATATCATTTTTTTTTGGGTTGCCCGTATGATAATGATGGGCATTAAATTCACAGGTACAGTGCCATTTAAAGAAGTTTATGTCCATGGATTAGTGCGCGACTCAGAAGGGCAGAAAATGTCCAAGTCAAAGGGAAACGTGATCGACCCTTTAGATATTATTGATGGAATCAAACTTGAAGCATTAGTGCAAAAACGCACGACTAACCTTATGCAACCACGTCTTGCCGAAAGCATTGAAAAATCAACTCGCAAGGCTTTCCCGGAGGGTATCACTGCTCATGGGACAGATGCGCTGCGTTTCACATTTGCCTCACTAGCAACACAGAGTATAGACTTGCGCTTTGATTTAGCCCGTGTAGGTGGCTATCGAAACTTCTGTAATAAATTATGGAATGCTTCGCGTTTTGTTTTAATGATGATTGAACCTGTAAAAAATCTAGAAGAAGAAAAATTTTGCCAAAAATCAACATCAGCATTAAATACAATAAATTTAGGTATTGCTGATATTTGGATTAGATCACGTTTGGGTGTAATGCTAAAAAATGTGGAATCTGCTTATGGAGAATATCGATTTGATTTTGTTGCAAGCGCACTTTATGAGTTTACATGGTATGAGTTTTGTGATTGGTACTTAGAGCTGACTAAACCAATTCTACAATCTGAACATAGTACTGAGGAAGCCAAAAATGCAGCGCGTGAAACCCTAACTTTGGTACTGGAAGTACTGCTGCGCGCACTTCACCCATTGATGCCTTTTATTACTGAAGAGATATGGCAGCGCGTAGCCCCCTTTGCCGGCCTCATGCCCACGCCTAATTTTATGATAATGCAAGCGCCCTGGCCGGAAGCAAACGAGTGGCCGCAAGATAAGATAGCTGAAGCAGATGTAAACTGGATTAAAAATGTTATCTTAGGAATTCGACAAATCAGAGGTGAAATGGATATTAGTCCTGCTCGCCGCTTGCCAGTATTACTAGAAAATGCAAGTGTTGAAGATCGACGACGCCTTGCAATCTATGAACACTACTTAGCACGTCTTGCTGGATTAGAGAGTGTTCGTACTCTAACTGATGAAGAATCCGCACCACCTTCTGCTACTGCGTTAATCGGTAATATGCGCGCTTTAGTTCCAATGGCAGGTTTAATTGATCCTGAAGCAGAATCTGCAAGACTCGAAAAACGCGCAACGAAGATTAATGGAGAGATAAAACGTTCTCGCAGCAAACTTTTAAATGAAAATTTTACTCGAAATGCACCACATGATGTAGTCTTGCAAGAGCAAGATAGAATTGCTGATTTTGAACAAACCCTGACAAGTCTCGAAGAGCAAATTAAGAGAGTTAAGCAGTTACTTTGAGGGTATACGCCACATCAGCACTCCACCCAGAAAGAAAAGAATCATCAGTGAACTGATAGAAGCTCGAGAATCGCTTGTTATTAAGGCCACACTGCCAATTAAGATTGGTCCAAGGATACTTGCGAATTTTCCCATCATATTATAAAAGCCAAAAAATTCAGCGCTGCGGCCAACAGGAATAAGGCGGGCAAAAAAAGAACGGGAGAGGCTCTGAATACCACCTTGCACTAACCCTACTACAACTGCAAGTGCGAAAAATTCTGAAATTGAATTTAGGAAATACGCGTAAGTTGTCGCACCTAAGTAAACAAATATACAAAATAAGATACCTTTTTTAGCGCCGAAGCGATGCCCCACCCAGCCTAAGGTTAATGAAGCTGGAAAGGCAACGAATTGGGTTAGCAGTAAAGCTGCCAATAAACTTTCTGTAGGCAACCCTAAGGCGACACCGTAATCTACAGCCATGGCATATATAGTATTAACTCCATCTATATATAGCCAATATGCAATTAGAAATAAAGACAAGTTAGGATACTCTCGAATAGCCTTAATCGTTCGAAGAAGAGACACAAAACTTTGACAGAAGGAATAGCCCCAGCTAAGTAACGGTTTTTTGACATGAGCTTCATGAACGTTTCGTAATAATGGCAGACTAAAAAATAACCACCATACTGCTGCTAAAAAAAATGAAGCCCTTACCGCCTCAACTGAATTGACGAGACCAAACCATTGAGGCCTGATAGTCATTAAAACATTACATGAAAAAAGTAGTCCTCCACCTAAATACCCTAACGAAAATCCAAAAGCAGAAACACGATCAAGCTCACTATCGTCTGAGACATTTAATATAAGTGAATCGTAAAACACGTTTGCTGCTGAAGCACCCACAGCTGCTATAACGAACAAACTTGCAGAGACAAACCATTGTCCTTGCCCGACTAAGCTTAATGAGGCTGTGGCCAATACACCACACATGCTCCAAAAAAATAACTGGCGCTTACGCGTACCCGAGCGATCCGCCATTGCGCCAAGTACTGGGGCGAGCAAGGCTACGATAAACCCAGCTATACCAGTGGCAAATCCCAAACGAGAGGTTGTAACGGTTGGGTCTACCCCTGAACTCCAATATTTTTGAAAGAATATAGGAAAAAATCCAGCCACTACAGTGGTATAGAAAGCGGAATTAGCCCAATCATATAGCGCCCAAGATACCGTGGCACGGCGCGTGTAAATAGATTGCATATTATGTAGCTTGCTCACGTGTTTCACGAAAAATAACATCAGGCCAGCGCTCAATTGTTAAATTTAGATTAACTTTTGAGGGGGCCAAGTACACCAGAGCTCCGCTGTGATCAATAGCCAAATTATCATAGGCTTTAGTTTTAAATTCCTCGAGTTTACGTTCATCTGAGCACTGAATCCAGCGTGCTATTTGAACAGTAATAGGCTCAAAAGCGCATTGCACTGCATATTCATCTTCTAATCTGAAAGTTACCACCTCGAACTGTAACTGCCCAATAGCACCCAATATTTGGTCATTATTCCGCAAAGGTCGAAATAGCTGAGTTGCGCCCTCTTCACACAACTGGCCCAACCCCTTAGAGAGGGCCTTCATCTTCAGGGGATCTTTAAGAACAGCTCGGCGAAACATCTCAGGGGCAAAATTTGGAATGCCAGTAAATACCAAAGGCTCAGCTTCAGTAAATGAGTCGCCAATGTTTATGGTGCCATGATTATGCAACCCTATAATATCACCCGCATATGCATCTTCAGCTGTTTGACGATCTGCAGCCATAAATGTGAGCGCATCTGCTATTCGCACATCTTTTCCTAAGCGTACATGACGCATTTTCATTCCGCGCACATATTTTCCAGAACACAAACGCATAAATGCAATTCGATCACGATGTGATGGGTCCATATTTGCTTGGATCTTGAAGACAAATCCAGTGAGTTTATCTTCAATTGGTTGCACTTTACGTTGCTTTGTCTCACGCGGCATAGGCGCAGGTGCATACTGAGTAAATGTTCTCAATAACTCTTCAACCCCGAAATTTGAAATTGCAGACCCAAAGAGAACTGGTGTTTGTTTACCGGAGCGATATAGTTCTAAATTAAATTCTGCAGTAGCACCACGCACTAATTCAATTTCCTCATCAAATTTTTTTGCTTCTGTGCCAAGGAATTCACGACCTTTCTTGCTGTGCAATCCATTAATTACTAAGTTTTCACCAATACGGCCTTTCTCTCCCGCCTCATAAATATAAATACGATCTTCATTAAAATGATATATGCCTTTAAGATCGCGACCCATTCCAATTGGCCAAGTGATTGGTGCAGTTGAAATCCCTAAAACTTTTTCAATCTCATCTAATAGCTCTATTGGTGGACGGCCGTCACGATCGAGCTTGTTAATGAAGGTTATAATAGGCGTATCGCGAAGACGAGTGACATCCATTAATTTTACTGTACGTTGCTCCACACCTTTAGCGCAATCAATTACCATTAGCGCAGAATCAACTGCAGTGAGCGTACGATAGGTATCTTCTGAGAAGTCCTCATGTCCTGGGGTATCCAATAAATTCACGATGTAATCTTTATAGGGGAATTGCATCACCGATGAGGTTACTGAGATACCACGCTGCTGCTCAAGCCTCATCCAATCTGAGGTGGCATGCCGCGCAGCTTTGCGACCCTTGACGGTACCGGCAAGCTGTATTGCACCACCAAATAAAAGCAGCTTCTCAGTCAGCGTGGTCTTCCCTGCATCGGGATGCGAAATAATGGCAAAGGTGCGCCGACGTTCAATTTCCTTCTTTAACTTCATTAATTTTATAAATCTTTTAACCCAAGGCGCATGACAATCGCATCTTCTCTGCCGCCTGCAACCTGATAGTAGCCACGGCGCAAGCCGACTTGACTTAAGCCCATAGCCTCATATAGACGTAATGCTGAGAAATTACTCGGCCTAACTTCCAGATATAAATCTGTTGCACCAGTAACACGAGCTTCATTAAAAAGAACACTAAGCAGCCGCCGACCTAGTCCCCTGCAACGATATTCTGATAGCACACAGACATTTAAGACATGCGCTTCGCCTGCTCCTAGGGTCAAAATTCCATAGCCTACTGGCAGTTGATCAATCTCAGCAACACAACAATAGTATCCTGCACATAGGCAGTCTCGGAATATTCCTTCGCTCCAAGGAAACGGATAAGAAGCACGCTCAATGTGTGCAACTGCGATTACATCAGTGTCGCGCATAGAACGTATTCCTAATTCTGGAATTAATTTATTTCTAAAAACAACTGCCATTTTTAAGATTTAATCATGTTGAGCTTGAGGTAAGTATTGCGCGCAAATTTTAAATCTTCCCAAGCATCACGTTTACTAGTTGGCGTATGGAGTAAAAACTCTGGGTGAAAAGTAACTACAACCGGAGTAGCTAACTTGCCGTAATAATGGACTTTAGATCGCAATTGATCCAGTGAGTCACCTGTCTGTAAAAATACCTGCGCAGCTGCTAAACCAAAGATCAAAATAATTCTTGGTTGTAAGTTTTCTATTTGCTCAGCTAAATAAGGCAGACAATTTTGAGCATGATTTGCATCAATTATACTCTCTGTATTTAGCTGAACTGGTCTTTTACATTTTAGGACTTGGGTCATAAAAACCGCTTCTCGTGGTAGATCAATTGCGGCAAGCATTGCATTGATTAAATCTCCAGGGGGACCTAGAAATGGCTCACCCTGAGCGTCATCTATAGCACTAGGTGCATCACCAATAACCAACCAATGCGCACGAGGATTACCAACACCCACTACCGTTTTTATGCGGCCGGTATGCAAAGAACAACGTTTACAGACAGAGACGCGAGAATTGAAATCGTGCCAGTCAAAAGCGGACACCTGAGGGACTACCAAGCGGGGAACCCATACATCTATACCGAGCGCTTCTAGATAGCCGGCTCTTCGCTGGGAATCAACCATAGTTATTTTATACAACCTTAATCAGACGACGGTCGACCCATGAGACGCCTCAACTTACGTGAAAGCCAGAGGATGGGAGCAGATAACGCAAATGTAGAGAATAAAAACAACAAGGTACTTGCAGGATTAGTCGCAATAAAAGCCCAAATTATAGGCACAATAATAAAATAAAAAAACTTGACTCGCAGATCCCAACCTAATTGTTTAAAGCTTGGATAGGGGAAACTTGAGACCATTAGTAGACCGCAGATTACCGTCAGAGAAAAAGTTAGTACTAAACCACCCAGGGCCGGTTCACGCCATTCACTGGAAAACCATACAAAAGCAGAAACCAATCCAGCAGCGGAAGGGCTTGGCAAACCTTCGAAATAACGTTTATCGCTAGAAGGCGGTCGCGCATTGAATCGCGCCAAACGTAACCCGGTACAAACGCAGTAAAAAAATGCCGCAATCCAACCGAAGCGCTCCCATGCGCCACTGTATTCTGCAATACGAACGACCCCCCATTGATATGCCACTAAAGCTGGGGCGACGCCAAAAGAGACCATATCCGCAAGGCTGTCGTATTCTTTTCCGAATAGACTTTCGGTCTTAGTCCAACGTGCCACCCTGCCGTCTAAGCCATCAAAGAGCATCGCAAGAAAAATAGCGGCACCAGCATGGCCAAAATCACCATTAATAGCTGAAATAATAGCTAAAAAGCCAGAAGCCATGCAGCCGGTTGTAAGCAAGTTTGGTAAAAGATACACGCCGCGCTTACGCGAAGTTGTGGTAATGGACGTGCTCTGCGTTTGTTGATTCAATCCAGTAACCCCATGGGTCGAGAAAATAACAGCCGCGCCATGATATGAGCTGGAACCTTTCGGGACAATGCCAACACCCGATAACATGTGCGCGTCAGACACTCTGGAGTCACAATACGCTATGCGCTGGTCCCGATATCCAATTAATACAGTTAAAGAAAACCCATCAGAAGCTGAGGTGATCAGTCACCAACTCATGCTGCGGGCAGGCCTAATCAGGCGCTTGGCGGCAGGTATCTATAGCTGGACTCCATTTGGGCTGCGCTCATTGCGCAAGGTTGAAGCCATCATCCGTGAAGAAATGGACCGTACAGGAGCCCTCGAGGTACTGCTACCAGCGGTACAACCTGCTGAACTGTGGCAGGAGTCGGGCCGTTGGGAGCAGTACGGCCCAGAATTACTGCGCCTCAAAGACCGCCATCAACGTGACTTTGTCATTGGTCCAACACATGAAGAAGTCATCACCGATCTTGCCCGACGCGAACTGAAAAGCTATCGGCAATTGCCAGTTAACTTTTATCAGATCCAAGTGAAGTTCCGAGATGAAATCAGACCCAGGTTTGGTGTAATGCGCGGCCGCGAGTTCATAATGAAAGACGCCTACTCATTCCATGCAAATCAAGAGTCACTACAAGAAGGCTATAACGCCATGCGTACAGCTTACATTCGTATGTTTACGCGAATGGGCTTAGAATTTCGCGCCGTCAAAGCTGACACAGGCTCTATTGGAGGAACCGCCTCAGAAGAATTTCAAGTATTGGCAGATTCTGGCGAAGACACTATAGCGGTGTCTGACGGTAAAGATCTGTATGCCGCAAACTTAGAGCATGCTCCTGCACTACCACCTAAGAATTTACGTTCACTACCATCTACAAAACTCACAAAAGTACACACGCCTGGTAAAAAAAGTATTGTTGAAGTCGCAGAATTTTTAGATACTACAGCAGAGCATACTCTTAAGCTTCTAATGTTCACTGGGGCTAAAGGTGGCGTCATTGCTATTGCACTTCGTGGCGATCATGAACTTAATGCCATTAAAGCCCAAAAGTTACCAGGTATTGCAGTGCCCTTAAATTTGGCAACGAAAGAAGTAGTTTTCGCTGCAACTGGGTGCGAACCAGGGTATCTTGGGCCACGTGGGTTGAGCTGCCCATTGTTTGTTGATCACGCAGCTTTAAACCTTACGGATTTTGTGTGCGGCGCGAATGAAAAAGATCAGCACTACACTGGTATGAATTGGGGTCGAGACTTGCCTGAACCACAGGCTGCTGATTTACGTAATGTGGTCGCTGGAGATTCAAGTCCAGGCGGTGACGGCACTTTAAGTATTCGCCGCGGTATTGAAGTTGGTCATATTTTTCAATTAGGTAAAAAATATAGTGAGGCTTTAAACGCAAAAGTACTAGATGAATCAGGCAAACCAGTAACCATGTATATGGGTTGTTACGGTATCGGTGCAACGCGTATCGTTGCAGCTGCTATTGAACAAAACCACGATGCAGCTGGTATTATTTGGCCCGAACCTTTAGCTCCTTTTAGTGTTGTACTTGTGGCACTAAACGCTTCAAAATCACCACGAGTATTAGCTTTGTCTGAACAACTATATACCGAGCTACAAGCAGTAAATATTGATGTGCTACTAGATGATCGTGACGCACGTCCAGGCATAAAATTTGCAGATGCAGAGTTGCTGGGTATTCCCCATCGCCTAGTAATTTCAGATCGTGGCATTGAATCGGGTGAACTAGAATATCGCCAGCGTCGTGCGAAAGAGAATGAAGCATGGCCAACAACAGAGGTCATTACCCGCTTACAATTTCTTATAAAAAGTAAAAAATGAACAACATAGTTAAAATATTAATTCTATATTACTCACGCACTGGTGCCACAGCATATCTAGCCAAACAAATTGCACGCGGGATAGAGTCTGTGCAAGGAGCCACGGCGGTGCTGCGGAGCGTCCCACCAGTTTCAGCAGAGAATGAGCATGCTATCAAATTACTGCCTGAATCTGGCGCCCCTTGGGCGACCTTAGATGACCTACGTCAGTGCGATGGTTTATTCATTGGAAGTCCAACGCGCTTTGGCAACATGGCTGCCCCACTTAAATATTTTTTTGACAGTGCCGGGACTTTATGGGCTGATGGCTCACTGGCTGGGAAGCCAGCAGGTGTATTCACTGGCACAAGCAGCTTACACGGCGGCCAAGAATCTACCTTACTAACTATGATGATACCTCTCTTGCATCACGGCATGATTTTAGTGGGTATACCGTACTCCGAACGTGCGCTCTCGGAAACACGTAGCGGTGGCACACCCTACGGCGCGTCTCATTTCACACCTCATGGCAGCACGCCCAATTTAACTGAGCATGAGCGGACAATCGCACAAGCACACGGAGCGCGCCTAGCGCAACTCTCACTGGCGATCAAAGGTCACCAAGTAACTCGCGAACAAAAGGCACAGTAAGGCGACGCTGCGCAGAAAGCGAGGCTACGTCAATATCATCGAGCAAGCGTCCTAGATTCTGCATGTCCCGCGGGAACCTTCTCAGCAAATACCGCGCGGTCTCAACTGGTAAATCTAAACCACGACTATTGGCTCGCAAGCACAAAGCAGAAATTTGATCTAAGTCACTTAATGGTTTCAATTTAAAAATCTCGCAAGCTGAAAAGCGCGAACTTATATCTGCAATCACCCAATGCAACCCTGCAGGAGGATGATTAGCGCAGACAATTAAACCGGATGCACGCTCCTCAAAAGAGCGAAAAACAGAAAATAAATTGAGCTCAAAAACTCGATTACCAACTAATGCATCTAAATCATCTAAACAAAGTAGATCTATTTTCTCAGAACCTTCTAGAACACTTGGACCTTCATTAATAAGGTCTAGTAGAGACAGATAACTTGCGCGACGATCCTTTGATGTTGCAGCACAAGCAGCCTGCAATAAGTGAGTTCGCCCAGAACTTGGCGCCCCCCATACCCAAATAATACCGGGATCACCAGCAGCTACAGATCGTAATCTCCCATACACCTCAATATTGGGACCTACAAAATAAGTCTCAAAAATAGAACGCTCACGTAGATGTACTCTAAGGGGTAATTGTCGCATTTATAGTATTCAGCGCGTTTCCGGCATGAACCAAGCACGACGTACAAATCGTACCAAATAATGGCCGCCTGACAGTAGCGTGGTAATTAAAACAAGCATCATTAAATCAGAAATAATTATTAAAGTAGGAAAACCATAACTGCGTTGCATAAGAACACTCACAAGCAATAAAATCTGCGCGCCAGTATTAATCTTTGAAATGATGCTAGGATTTTCTATAATTGGCCCCAGCCACAAGCGGAAAACTACGGCGCCTAGGGTAATCATAATATCGCGACCGATAGCTACCGCAGCTATATAAGCGGGCAACAAACCAGACCATGTGCATTGTAAAAATACTGTAACTAATAAAATCTTGTCGGCCGTAGGATCAAGTACTTTTCCTAGGCTAGAAGTCCAACCAAATCGTTTAGCTAAAAAACCATCTATAGCATCAGATAATGCTGCTAATAAAAATAAAATTAAAGCAAGTAAATATTTTTCTTTAGCAATAGCTTGTACTGTGGGAAATACTAACGCAATTCGTAGGATACAAATTGCATTCGGAATGTAACGCAGCCACAACATCAATGTTCAAAACGATAATGCAGCCGTTCGGCTACACTAGGCAAAGCATGGAAATAAACGTTTTCGGCTAAAGTCTCCATTAGCGCCTGCCTACCACCAGCTGACTGAACCCGAAACACAACAGAAACATTAGACACTTCAAAGACCACTACTTCACTTACACCTGGTATGGCAGTCAACAGATTTTGCAATTGGACATAATCTTTAAGGTCCGTGACGTTTGAAACCTGCAGCATCGTATTCCCTGACTCTTGAGCAGCAAGAGCACGGGCACTGGTAGCAAAGGTGTTTGCAGCACCCTCTACACCAGCAGTTACTCCCCCGGTGAATACCACAACCGAGTTGCCATCAAAGAGAGTCCATTCCCATTCTGTGCCGTCTTCACGCCCAAGCAGAGCTGCATCAGCTCCTAAACGCCGAGCAGCCCCAATGGCGGCTTCAGCTGAGACATACTCATCCAAAGGCAACCCAGCAGCTGAGGCAGTAGAGAGTTTCAGAGGCAAACCACGTTCCAAAGCAGCAGACTCTAGCGAAGAGTTAATTAACATAGGATCTAAGCTCGGTGACACCGCAGTCACGACGCCAAGTAGCAAAGGACGATCCTTAGACCAAAGCGACTGACCTACTGCCAAAATTGCTCTTTCGAGTGCTACAGAATCAAAGGTAACGCGCCCAGCAACAGCACCTACCGCTGGTCGATAAATTTGGATATAACGCTGAGCACTAGCTAACAATGTTCCCATAGCTGGATCATCTTTTGCGATACGCTTTCCGGTAGCGCGAGTCAGAGCGATCTGCATAGCTTCGGTATAAGCCGCATCACCGGTTTTGCTGACGGTAACTTCACCAATAGCTACAAGCTGACTAGCCAGACTATGCGGACTGCAAATAAGAGCCAAACACAGCCACATAGATAAAATAACAAGTCTGCGCACGGGAGCTGGAATGACAATCATGTAATAAGGGTACAATACCACAGTGTTTTTATACCACTCTGGGACACATGAAAGAGAATTTACCCCCCTCTGGTCTGACCTACCGTGACGCCGGCGTTGATATGGATACCGGCGACGAACTCGTAGAACGGATCAAGCCATTAGTTAAACGCACCCACCGCCCAGAGGTCTTAGCCGGTATAGGTGGTTTTGGCGCACTAGTCGAGCTCCCCGAAGGCCGTTGGAGGCGTCCCGTACTTGTCTCTGGAACCGATGGTGTAGGAACTAAACTACGTTTAGCGATTGATACTAATTGCCATAACACTATAGGGATCGATCTAGTTGCTATGTGTGCAAATGACGTCGCCGTACAAGGCGCGGAACCACTATTTTTTCTTGATTACTATGCAACTGGTAAGCTGAAGGTTGATGTTGCAGAAAGCGTTATCAGCGGCATTGCAGAGGGCTGCCGTCTAGCCGGATGCGCTTTAGTCGGCGGTGAAACTGCTGAAATGCCCAGCATGTATCACGGCGATGATTACGATCTGGCAGGATTTTGTGTCGGCATAGTTGAGAAAGATAATATTATTGATGGTCGAAAAATAAAACCGGGAGATGCAATTATTGGTCTCGCATCCTCAGGGGCACACTCTAATGGTTATTCTTTAATTCGACATCTAATTAAACTATCAAAAGTTGAAATAAATACTTTACTTGAAGGAAAGTCAATTTTGGAGCGTTTTCTTGCTCCGACACGCATTTATGTGCCTGCTATGCTTGCGCTTGCTAATGAGTTACCGGTGCATGGTTTCGCTCATATCACTGGAGGTGGCTTGACCGATAACATTCCGCGCGTATTACCAGCAAACTGTGGTGTGACTTTGCAACGTAATACCTGGGCACGGGATCCGATTTTTGAATGGTTACAAACGACTGGCAATATTAGCGATACAGAGATGTATAGAACCTTTAACTGTGGCATCGGTATGGTTGCTATCGTATCTGCAGAGACCACTCAAAATGCCTTGAAGGCCCTAGAAAAATATAATGAACAAGCGTCGGTGATTGGCGTAGTGCGCGAAGGCGCAGGCGATGTACTAATACAGTGAGCGCCTCCTCGCTGCTACGTATTGGCATTTTAATTTCTGGTGCTGGCAGCAATATGCTCTCAATTGCAGAAGCAATTCTTGAACGAGAGATAGCAGCAGAACTAGCACTAGTAGCGACAGATAAACCAGAGTGCATAGGGCTCATGCGCGCCGCATCGCTTGGCATTCCTACATTCGTAATACCTAAGGCAAAAGTTGAAACTCGTGAATCCTATGATGCACGGCTACGAGTCACACTGGAGTCTCAGTCGATAGAACTAGTCGTTCTAGCAGGTTATATGCGTATTCTAAGCAATGCATTTGTAAACGCATTCTCGGGTCGACTGATAAATATTCACCCCTCTTTATTACCCAACCACAAGGGATTACATACACATCGCAGAGTATTAGCTGCAGGAGATACAGTACACGGCGCAAGCGTGCACTATGTAACGCCAGAGCTCGATGGTGGGCCAGTTATTTTGCAAGCTTCTTTTAATGTACGTACTAGCGATGATGAAAAATCTCTTGCTACACGCACACAAATTTACGAACACAAAATCTACCCTAAAGTAGTAAAATGGATAGCTAGCGGTAGATTGAAATACATTCATAAACAAGCACAGCTTGACGGGCATATTTTAACGCAGCCGATAATTGAATATTTTACATGATGCGCTACCTAGTCTTCGTGGTCTTTTGCTTAGCGACAACCGTAGGACTGACTTCAACCCTAGAACCTTTTTTAATAAGTTTTGATATGATATGGCAAGGTATGACAGTAGGCTCTAGTACTTTGGAGCTTCGCGCTGAGACCGCTTCACAATGGCGTTATACATCAAGATCCAATGCGCGCGGTTTATTTAAAATTTTCTTATCAGGTAAAGCCACACAGATCAGTTACTTTGAAATAGATCAGGATATAATCCGACCAATAAAATACCAAGCAGATGACGGAACAGAGGATACAGTACGAGACATAAAACTAGACTTCAACTGGGCAGAAAATTATGTGCGTGGCATTTCGGAGAAAAATCTAATAGATTTACCTTTAAAAGCTGGCATTCAGGACAATATGACAGCACAAATTTCCCTGATGGTATCCTTAAAAAATAGACAAATACCACAAGCATTTTCTTTAGTAGATAAAAATATTATAAAAGACTATCAATACTATTTAGAAGGAGAAGAAACATTAAACACATCTATCGGAAAATTATCTACAGTTATTTATTCAAGTCGCCGTACTAATTCAAAACGTTCTACGCACGTTTGGTACGCCCCTTCTTTAGGCTATTTACCTGTGCAGGCGAAACAATATAAAGATAAAAATTTAGAATGGATGATGCGTTTAAAAAATTAATCCAACTTATATAGATATAGATATAGAAATATTTCTAATTTAAATTATCTTTAGTCAAATAAATTAAAATTTTATTATATTTTTACCCTAACTATTTGTTGCTCTTAAAATATATTTCATATAATATAGATTTGATTATGCATAGTAGAACAATTAATATTTACCATAATCTTTAGTAACTCAATTTAAGGCTTAATCTTGCGAATTAATACATTAGCTTTACTATTAATCTATAGCATAATTTTTGGAACTACGGATCTGAATGCTACTGAACTCAGCACACGAGTACTTTGCATAGCGCCTGAAACACCAGATCTTCGACGATACATTTCACGACAACGAGCCACCGTCGATACAGAACAAAAACTCGCGCTAGCTCAGAAACTTCTTGTCCGACCTGTCGATGAGCTAGCACTAATTAGCCCATCTGAGGAGGCCTATCTTGCCCGTAATCGCCCGGGAATCGTCTGCGAACAAATTACTTACCAAAGCGATGGGCTTACAATTAATGGTTTTCTTTGGTATCCGGCCAGTATGAAACTTGGAGAGAAGTTACCGCTAATCTTATTCAACCGTGGCGGCACAGGAGATGATTCAAAACTACGGGCAAACACTCAGTTTGGGTTTGAGCGCTTTGTTCGCGCCGGCTACATCGTAATTGGCTCACAGTATCGCGGTAACGATGGAAGTGAAGGACGTGATGAAATTGGAGGTGACGACGTACACGATGTAAACAATCTACTTAATATCGCTCGTACACTCCAATTCGTCGATCCTAAGAACGTATTCGCGCTCGGATATTCACGCGGCGCTATGATGACATTGTCTGCGGTCCGCGACGGCTCGCACTTCAATGCGGTAGCACTAGTAGGTCTACCTGCTGACCTTCGCAAGCGAAAGGACCGTCCGGATGCCGAACTGATTAATCGGTCATCCATTACCTTCATTGATAAGCTGAATGTTCCGATACTGTTATTGCAAGGTAGCGCAGATCCATTCGTATCAACGAGCGAAAGCACCCTGCCATTTGCAGGCGAACTGCAAAAAAAAATGCACGCCTACGAACTCGTAATCTACAACGGCGATACTCATGGGATCGTATTTAATTCCGAAGATAAAGATCGGAGAATTTTAGATTGGTTTAAGAGATTTTATATTAATTAAAAACTAAGTTTTAAAACTAAAAACTGCCGAAATCTTTTACATTACACAATCAAGTGCGTGGCAACGTGACTCCTTTCTGACCTTGATATTTTCCACCGCGATCGAGATACGAAGTTGAACAAATTTCGTCACTTTCGAAAAAAAGCATTTGTGCAACGCCTTCATTTGCATAAATTTTCGCTGGTAAAGGTGTTGAGTTTGAAAATTCTAAGGTCACATGCCCTTCCCATTCAGGCTCAAGTGGAGTCACATTTACAATTATACCACAGCGCGCATATGTAGATTTTCCCAAACAAATAGTCAATACACTTCGTGGGATACGAAAGTACTCCACGGTACGTGCTAACGCAAAAGAATTAGGTGGAATAATACAGACATCAGCGGTTAAATCTACAAAACTCTTTTCATCAAAATTTTTTGGGTCGACAATCGTAGAATTAATATTTGTAAATATTTTAAATTCTGGCGCGCAACGTACATCATAGCCATAGCTTGATGTTCCATACGAAATTATTTTTTTTTGATTGATAGCGCGCACTTGCTCGGGCGCAAACGGCTCAATCATGCCATGTGAATCAGCCATTCTACGAATCCAATTATCCGACTTAATACTCATGTATCCTCAATGATAATCTTAGGAAAACTACCGCTGCGATCACGGCTGCGACGTGCAAGCTCACCTGCCGTGCGGCGTGCAAGCGTAAAATAAGCTGCGGCCCGCGCACTCTCAGGTGCTGAGACTACAGTGGGCTTGCCTCCATCCGCTTCTTCACGAATCTGAGAGTCGAGCGGCAATGAGCCAAGTAGCTGTATACCATGCTGAGTAGCTAGACGCTCGCCACCGCCAGCTCCGAAAATATGCTCTGTGTGACCGCAATTTGAGCACACATGAACGCTCATATTCTCGATAATACCGAGCACAGGCACATTTACCTTCTCAAACATACGCAAACCTTTACGAGCGTCAGCCAGAGAAATATCTTGTGGAGTCGTTACAATTACCGCACCGGACACTGGCACGCGCTGCGACAAAGTTAATTGAATATCGCCTGTACCAGGAGGCATATCGACGACTAAATAATCTAAGTCACCCCACTCGGTATCTGCAAGCAACTGATTTAAAGCTGAGGTAACCATCGGACCCCGCCAAACCATAGGCTGCTCGACATCCACTAAAAATCCGATCGACATTGCTACAATGCCATGAGCACTTAGCGGAACTAGACGTTTGCCATCACGGGAATTTGGACGCTCGCCTGCTAAACCCAGCATAATTGGCTGACTCGGACCATAAATATCAGCATCTAGCAAACCAACGCGTGCGCCCTGGGATGCCCAAGCCAAAGCAAGATTAACCGCCACTGTAGACTTTCCAACTCCACCCTTGCCAGAGGCCACAGCGATGATATTACGGATACCTTGCAAGGGTGTCAGGCCGCGCTGCACTGCATGCGAAAGAATCTGAGATTCTAGGGTCAAGTCTATTGAGAGCGTAAACCCATCTTTAATCAAGTGGCTTTGCAAAGCAGCGGTTAGTTCAGTTGCATACCCGCTTACTGGGAAGCCTAAATCTAAGACCAAATCTAACCTACTCCCCTGTAAAGCAACTGACTTTATAGCACGGGCCTCAGCCAGTGTCTGGCGCAGATTAGGGTCAAAATAACGGCCAATCGCGGCGGCTAAATTTCCATTATCGTAAATATACTCAAGCGTTCCGGCGGGGGTCTCAGGCATAGAGTAATTCTACCGCAAGCCTGTGCGATAATTGGCAGATGTCACGTCAAATACTCGTAACCTCTGCGCTCCCCTACGCCAATGGCCCCCTGCATCTTGGTCACATCATCGAAGCCGTGCAGACTGATCTCTGGGTACGTTTTCAACGCATGCGCGGTCATGACTGTCTTTACGTTTGCGCCGAAGACGCGCACGGGGCTCCCATTATGATCAAAGCGCAAACTGAAGGGATCAGCCCTGAGAAGCTTATCGAAGGTGTTGCGGCCTTACATCGCGCCGACTATGAGGGGTTTATGATCGGGCACGATCAATTCCATACTACTCACTCGCCTGAAAGCAAATACTTCACTGATTTAATGTACGAGCGCTTGCGCGCTGCTGGGCACATTAGCCAACGCAGCGTAAGACAAGCCTATGATGAGACTAAAGGCATGTTCCTTGCGGATCGATATGTACGCGGGGGTTGCCCAAAATGTGGCGCTCCTGACCAATATGGTGATAGTTGTGAGATTTGTGGCGCTACCTATTCTCCTTTTGATCTTGTTAACCCCATATCCACCCTCTCCAACACCGTACCTGCGTGGCGCGAGTCTGATCACTTATTCTTTGCCCTCGGAAATTTCGAAAATATGCTTCGTGAATGGGTCGACAGTGGTAGCTTACAAACAGCAGTACGCGCCAAACTCGAAGAATGGTTCAGCGTAGGCCTACAAGATTGGGATATCTCACGAGACGCGCCTTACTTCGGCTTCGAGATTCCCGGGTCCTCTGGAAAATATTTTTATGTTTGGTTTGACGCAACGATTGGTTACCTAGGCAGCTTCAAAGCGCTATGCGAAAAAATCGGCCTTGATGTCAATACGTATTTAAAACCAGATAGTAAAACTGAGCTCCATCACTTTATTGGCAAAGATATTAGCTACTTTCATACCCTATTTTGGCCAGCAGTTTTGCATGGTTCTGGGATGCGCCGACCTACGGGCGTTCACGTACACGGATTTCTAACCATTAATGGTGTAAAGATGTCCAAGTCCCGTGGCACTTTTATAACCGCCAAACGCTATTTAGCATTATTGCCGCCAGAATCTTTGCGCTATTATTTTGCAGCAAAACTTGGTCCAGGGATAGATGACATAGATCTTGCTCTTAACGACTTCAGTGCGCGTGTAAACTCTGATCTTATTGGTAAGCTAGTAAATATTGCGAGTCGTTGTTCGGGGTTTGTCGCACGGAGCGGCGGAACACTATCAAAAGAACTGGCTGATCCAAATTTATACAATGCATTTACTGCTGTCAGCGAACGGATAGCAGAATTGTACGAAGCTCGAGACTATGCACAAGCGATGCGTGAAATAATGCTACTCGCCGATCGAGCAAACCAATATATCGATATACACAAACCTTGGGCACTGACCAAAGACTTAAGCAAATCTACTGAAGTTCTTTCCGTGGCTACTCAGGGGATTAATTTATTCAGGGTGCTGATGGTCTACCTGGCACCAGTACTACCAAATATTGCCATTAAGGCCTCTTTATTCCTAGGTGTGCCGCTAACCAAATGGGATGAAATTAAAATGCCATTGTTAGGCTCAGCACTGGCTAAATATGAGCCTTTAGCTGTCAGGCTCGATCCAAAAATTGTAGCTGGACTTATAGACTCCAGCCCACAGACACACCTAAACACTACGGATACAGTCAATATTATCGCTCAGAATAAAAATATTTTAATACAAAATGAAAAGCAAGCGTCAGCCTTAGTTACTATTGATGATTTCAAAAAAATTGATTTACGTATTGCTAAAATAACCAAGGCAGAAATAGTTGATGGATCCGACAAGTTATTAAAACTTACGCTGGTCTTAGGTTCAGAAACACGTCAAGTTTTATCTGGTATCCGTAAATCTTACACCCCAGAAATACTTATCGGACGTCATGTTGTCTTGATCGCTAATCTTATGCCACGAAAAATGCGCTTTGGAATTTCAGAAGGGATGATTCTATGTGCATCAGATACAAATGATCGGATATATCTACTCTCGGCCGACGAAGGTGCGACCAGCAATTTACCGGTCAGCTAAGCGACAGAAATGCTGATTGGAGCACACGAAATACACGCATTGCTTCCACACACGCAGTGTACGCGCTGTGGATTTACCGGCTGCCAGCCCTATGCAGAAGCTATCGCTGATAATACGGCTGCAATTAATCGCTGCCCACCAGGGGGTGCCGAAACGATTAAAGCTTTAGCACGATTACTCAATCGCAAGGTACTAGCCCTAGAGCCAGAGTGCGGTATCGAACAAGAATCAATGGTCGCGGTGATCGACCACGAACTATGTATTGGCTGCGCACGTTGTCTACCTCCATGCCCAGTTGATGCGATTGTTGGCGCTACACGCCAAATGCATACCGTTATCAATAATCTATGTACTGGTTGCGAGCTCTGTATTGCCCCTTGCCCTGTTGATTGCATCTCACTAGCTCCCAGAGCTAATCTTGGTGCTGACTCGCACAGGCCTAGTTCACTAAAGAATCTTGAACGCTACACTATACATACGATGCGACATACCCGCCGAGAGCAGGACCAACTGTCGCTACTTAATGAACGAAAACTCTTGGCGACCAGCAAATCAAGCCCATGAATGCAAAAAATTGCCGAATTATGTTCGTACGCTTTCGAGAAATTAACCCATATCCCACCACTGAATTGGAATATTCCTCAAACTTTGAATTATTAATTGCAGTAATTTTATCAGCTCAAGCCACAGATCGTAGCGTTAATATAGCTACACGAAAATTATTTCCTGTTGCAAATACGCCAAAGAAAATACTTTCCCTAGGTGCGATAGGTCTTACAATTTACGTTCGTACTATTGGACTTTTTAATACCAAAACAAAAAATATTATCGAAACCTGTCGTTTACTCATAAATAAGCATCAAGGCAAAGTTCCACAATCTCGTGAAGAACTTGAGAGTCTCCCGGGTGTTGGTCGTAAAACCGCCAATGTGGTGCTTAATACAGCCTTCGGTCAACCGACCATGGCGGTAGACACGCATATATTTAGAGTTGCAAACCGCACCGGCCTCGCGAAAGGCAAAACACCGATATCCGTAGAAGACGGCTTACTTAAAATAATCCCACATGAGTTTTTAAAAAATGCTCATCATTGGCTGATTTTACATGGTCGCTACACCTGTAAAGCTTCAAAACCGGAATGCCCAACTTGCCAAATAGCAGATTTATGTGCATACCGGTCTAAACAGAGTAGTGAAAAATGAGCACTATATTTAGTAATTCACGCGACGAGCTGCGGCGGCAATGGTTACAAGCGTGGAAAAAAGCGCGTGACGGAACAATACTTACACCACTAGAAACACAACTAATCGATCTAATTATCGAACACCCGGAATATCATACCTGGTTAGAAGAAGGTGATAGCTGCGTACAAGACGAGTTTCATCCCGAAGGTGGGCAGAGCAATCCATTTCTGCATCTATCCATGCACCTGGCAATACGCGAACAAGTCAGTACTAATCGACCCTCAGGCATTGCAAATGTATATAAAAAATTGAGCTGCCGTTATAGCATTTCAGATGCTGAGCACACCATGATGGAAGCCCTAGGTAGCGCCTTATGGAACGCGCAACGCGCAGGGGTTACTCCCAATGAGCGGGAATACCTAGAGTCCTTACAACGCCTAAGTTCGTGATTTCGGAAGGTATAAGTCAGTCAAGGTACCTTCGAAAGCTTCAGCTGCAAACCCAATAGTCTCTGAGAGTGTTGGATGCGGGTGAATCGTTAATCCTACATCAGCAGCATCAGCACCCATCTCAATAGCCAAGGTAATCTCTGCAATAAGCTCACCCGCATTAGGGCCAACGAGCCCTCCACCTAAAATACGATGTGTGTGTGGGTCGAACAATAATTTTGTCAAACCTTCATTACGCCCTTGAGCTAAAGATCGCCCACTGGCAGCCCAAGGAAAAACTCCTTTTTCATAGGCCACATTGTTTTCTTTAGCATGGTCCTCTGTTAAACCTACCCAAGCAATTTCAGGGTCGGTATAAGCAACTGAAGGAATAACACGCGCATCAAAGGCCCGATTTTTGCCAGCAATAACCTCTGCCGCAACTTTACCCTCATGAGTTGCTTTATGTGCCAACATTGGTTGGCCAACGACATCACCAATAGCAAAAATATTACTTACATTCGTCCTCATTTTTTTATCAACGACGATGAAACCACGGGCATCTACCGCCACCCCCGCTAATTCAGCACCAATGAGGTCTCCGTTAGGTTTGCGCCCAACAGCCACTAAAACTCGATCATACAACTGAGGTTTAGGAGCACCTTCACCTTCGAAAATTACGCGTAAACCCTCATTTTCAGAAATTACTTCTTTTACTTTAGTCTTAAGTAAAATCTGTTCATAACGTTTTCTAAGACGCATTTCAAGCGGTTTAACTAGGTCGGCATCGCAGCCAGGCATTAATTGAGACATAGACTCAACCACGGTAACTTTGACACCTAGCGCATCATATACACAGCCCATCTCCAAACCAATAATTCCGCCACCAATGACTAGCAAGCGCTT
>SHZO01000017.1 GCA_009692285.1 Gammaproteobacteria bacterium
TACGTAATGTGTAGGAAATAAAAGTTTCTATCATCGTAGCTGGTAAATTATCTACACAGTAAAATCCCATGTCCTCTAGTGCATGGAGTGCAACGCTTTTCCCAGCTCCAGAAAGACCACTAACTAGAATAAGGCGCATTGAGGAGTCTTGCATGATTTAGTGCCGCGCGTCGCGGCCTTCCTTAGCATGATGCTTACTTTTTTTTTCTTTTCGTTTTTTTACAAGCCTGTCAATTTTGTCAGCTAGCAAATCAATAGCTACATGCATCTCATTAGCAACAGATTCCGCATGGATAGAGTTTCCTGGCACTTTAAGAGTAGCTTCGGCTTTATATAAATTTTTTAAAACGGAGAGGTTACAATGAATGTCTATTAATTTATCAAAATGTCGAAGGATGCGGTCCATCTTTTTTACAGCATAAATACGTAGAGATTCATTAATCTTAGAATCATGCTTTGAGAAGGATATTTTCACTGTGTTCTCCTTGTATGTTTGCTAAAAGGTTAGGTTAACATGATCTGTTTACGCTCTGCTAATAAGGCTAAGCCTAAGCCTTCAAGGTACTTGTCTAGGGCGCGATGGGCAACCGCAATGCCCTCTGCAGATAATATCTGAGTAAGGCTACTATCTGTAAATTGATTCGTGCAGTTTTCATCTCGGATTAATTTACATATTTTTGCTCGGATTGCTGTCGATGATGTACCTTATCCAGTATCTCCTTCTACTTGGCTCGTAAAGAAGTATTTCAATTTAAACACCCCTCGTGGTGTATGCATGTATTTACCGGAGGTACTTCGCGATATAGTGGATTAATGCATTGCAATAGCTGTATCGATATCCTTCAGAATCATTGGCCACATCTTTTCTTCACCCTCATCAAGAAATTTACTCTGGCGCATGAAAATAGCTTTAGCAACGTTAAGAAGAGATTCATTGCGCACCTCTAGACTTTTAATCAGCCAGCGTGCTTCCTGTATATGTGCTTCCAACTCAAAAGTTGGCATCTGCAGCAAGCGAATTGCTTGCTGCAGATGCGGAGTCATCGCTAATGATTAATTAAGTCTAAATTTGAGTGATGGTTTGAGCATGGTTAGGATGGTGATGATTTAAATCTAGAGTCTGAATGACTCTCCTAAGTACACTTCCCGCACAGAGGCATTAGTTAGAATTTCATCAGCTGAGCCTGAGGCAATGACCTTTCCTTCGTTGATTATGTAGGATCTTTCACAGATCCCCAGCGTTTCGCGCACGTTGTGGTCAGTGATAAGAATTCCAATTCCGCGTGCAGCGAGATCAAGTATGATGCGTTGAATATCAATAATTGAGATTGGATCAATCCCTGCAAATGGTTCATCTAAAAGCATGAATTTTGGCTCTGTTGCTAAAGCTCTACCGATTTCAACGCGGCGGCGCTCACCGCCAGATAGTGCAAGACCTTGAGTGTCACGCACATGATCAATGCGTAAGCCAGTAAGAATCTCTTCTAGTTGTCTTTTGCGTGCTGTGTAATTTAGATCAGCACGTGTTTCAAGAATAGCCATAATGTTTTGTGTAACGCTCAGTTGACGGAACACTGAGGATTCTTGCGGTAGATAACCAATGCCAACTTGCGCACGCTTATGAATAGGCATGTCGGTCATGTCTAATTGATCAAGCCATATTCGACCAGCATCGACACTAGTCAAACCTACAATCATATAAAATGAGGTAGTTTTTCCAGCGCCATTTGGGCCTAACAAACCCACTACCTCGCCATTTTTCACATGCAGTGACAAGTCGACTACTACAGTACGTGTGCCAAAGTGCTTCGCTAAGTGTTCAACTCGTAGTTGATTTATTTTCATTGATATCTCACTGGAGGGTTGTCTTTGAGCTTGGCCGCATTATTATTTTTACTCGCTCAGAGCCATCTCTATTTTGTACAGATTCTATACGTTGCTTGAGTAGATCGTAACTTAATTGCTCACTATAAATTTCATTTTTACCATCGCTCAACCAAGCTTCCTTTGTTAACATGATGCTATTATTTTCAACCCAGTAAGAAATTATCTTTGCGCTCCCTACAAATTTTTTATTATTATCTATTAGAATTTTATTTATAATTTGTGCAAATTTTGCAGGTTCTCCGGTTATCTTGGCACTTATAATTTTATTTTTTAAAAAATCTATACTGGCTTCTTCTGCTTGAAAATTGCCGCTTTCAATGTTAATTGTTACGTTGCCCGTAAATATCCATGTTGCTTTTTCAAAGTCTAGGTTGGTTGCTTTTGCTTTTCTTGCTGAGACGCGAATCTTGCCTTGAGCGATGACGATATCGTTAAAACTCATCATATTGTTGCGCGAATCAATGGTTGAAGAGGCGGCATCTATTCTTACATCAGAGTCTCGCAAGCTTATTTCTGGTGCCGCCTGTGCCAGCGTGATCAAAAGCAGCGCAGAGCTTAGCGCTAGGATCTTTAAAAATTTATGGTGTGAAGTGGCCATTGACTTTAGATTCTAACTTTATCTGTCCAGTCTTAAAATTAGCTTGCATAGCGGCGGCTCCTAACCTCTGACCTGACATGTTTAGGTTCACCGTTGTCGGTGTATATGCGATTCGAGTTATATAATTGAATGATAACTGTTCAGTTGCTAGTTCTACGTTACCTTGAAGTTTTACATTTCCTTTAAATAGAATACCTTGAGTGTTTTGGAGCATTGCGCCATGCTCGGCACTTAGTTTCCAGACACGGCTTTGGTCGTCGGTAAACTCCAGTTCTAATTGTGTTAGCGCAATCTCGCCATCATTAAGGTTCTGATAGATATTTGCGGCGCGTATTTGGTATTGGCGTTGTCCGTTGACGCCAGTCTGAATTATTTCAGCATCTTGCGCATTAAAAGTTGGGGCATCACTCGTCTTGGTAGGTTCATCTATCATGCTGATTGTGCTACGGGAACTGCAGGCGGAACTTACAATTAAAACTGCTAGCGGCACAAGAAATAAAAGCCTTGAGACAATCACATCACGCCGCTACGCAATAGGTCGTGGACATTTAAAGCTCCAATTAATAAGCCTTGTTCATTGACTACCGGCAAAGCGGTGATGCGATGTTTTTCCATTAAATGTACGGCTGCTGTGGCAAGTTCACGTGCTCCAATACTTCTACAAGGGTGGGTCATGATGCTGCTCATGCGTATTGCGTGTATATCTACACGATTTGCAAATGAGCGTCGTAAGTCGCCATCGGTATACACCCCAACTACCTGATCCTGCGCATCTGTAATCACCACTATGCCGAGCACTTTTCGCGACATTTCGAGCAAACCATCAGCAAGTAAAGTATCTGGTTGGACGCGTGGAATATCAGCACCGCGATGCATGATATCTTCAACTCGCAACAATAATCGGCGCCCTAAAGATCCGCCAGGATGCGAGCGAGCAAAATCTTCAGCAGTGAAGCCACGTGCTTCAAGCAGCGCTACGGCCAAGGCATCGCCCATTGCGAGAGTGGCCGTTGTACTGCTTGTAGGGGCAAGATTTAAGGGGCATGCTTCGGCAGGAACTGCCACGTCTAAATGCACCTGTGCGGCGTGTGCTAGGGTTGAGTTGCGCTCTCCAGTTAGCGCAATCACGGGTACTCCTAGGCGGGCAATGGGCGCTAGTAGGGTGAGTACTTCTGGCGTCTCGCCAGAATAAGACAGGGCAAGTAAGACATCGCTACCGGTGAGCATGCCTATGTCCCCATGGTTGGCTTCTGCCGGGTGAAGAAAGAATGCGGGCGTCCCGGTGCTTGCAAGGGTGGCGGCAATTTTGCCGCCTATATGCCCCGATTTACCCATGCCGGTGACAACGATCCGTCCTTTACATGAGAGAGCTAAGTTGCATGCTGCAGCGAAAGAAGAGTCGATTCGCTGTTCTAGGGCTAATAGGCCCTGAATTTCAACGTTTAGTGCTCGTCGACCTGAGGCGATCAGCAATGTTTCATCATTAGAGGAAGCATGAATGTTCATGGAATGGCATCATACTGCTATGAGGTTAATACAGCATGCATCCTGAAAAAGTTGCCGAGTTGATCCGAACTGGATTACCTGGGGCGCAAGTCCACGTTGAATCCGAAGATCAGACCCACTTTTCTACTCGTGTCGTGGCGGTTCAATTCGCTGGGAAACGCAGCATTGCTCGTCATCAAATGATTTACCACACGCTTGGTGAGCTTGTGGGGCGGGAAATACATGCACTCTCGATAGAAGCGCTTACTCCTGAGGAGGCTGGCTCCAGCCGGTCTAATTGATGGATCGTTTGCAAATCCAAGGGGGCGTAGCGCTCGAAGGAGAAGTACGTATTTCAGGAGCTAAGAATGCTTCGTTGCCAATCTTGGCGGCGACTTTACTTGCCTCTGAGCCGGTGACGGTGGGTAACGTGCCTCATTTACAAGATGTAACCACCATGATTGAGCTCCTTGGGCAAATGGGCGTGACCATCATGGTCGATGAGCGCATGCGTGTTGAAGTTGACGCAACCAGCTTAAATCGGACCGTTGCGCCATATGAATTAGTTAAAACCATGCGCGCTTCAATTTTAGTTTTAGGGCCTTTATTGTCGCGTTTTGGCCAAGCCGATGTGTCTTTGCCTGGTGGATGCGCCATTGGCCCACGACCAGTCAATATCCACGTGGCTGGTTTGCAGGCTATGGGAGCAGATATCTCTATTGAGAACGGCTATATCCGCGCGCGTGCGAGCAGGTTAAAGGGTGTGCGTTTAGTGCTTGATACTGTGACCGTCACAGGGACTGAAAATTTGATGATGGCCGCAGTGCTCGCCGATGGTGAGACGATGTTAGAAAACGCAGCGCGTGAACCGGAGGTGGTTGATCTTGCTAATTTTCTCAATGCCATGGGCGCTAAAGTGCGAGGTGCTGGTACTGATAAAATAATTATTGAAGGTGTTACTAAACTTCACTCAGCAGAGTACAACGTGTTGCCTGACCGTATTGAAACTGGCACCTACCTCATTGCAGGTGCTATTACCGGCGGTCATGTGAGAATCAGTAATACACGTCCTGAGCATCTCGATGCGGTGCTCGCAAAACTAGAGCAGGCTGGAGCTACTCTTAAAATTGGCAGTGATTGGGTTGAATTGGATATGCGCGGTCGTAGGCCAAAGTCCGTCGACGTGCGTACTGCCCCGTATCCTGCTTTCCCCACTGATATGCAGGCGCAGTTTGCTGC
Organism: Gammaproteobacteria bacterium; assembly: GCA_009692285.1. Lineage (GTDB taxonomy): Bacteria > Pseudomonadota > Gammaproteobacteria > Steroidobacterales > Steroidobacteraceae > UBA964. The sequence continues at coordinate 5,210 of SHZO01000017.1, forward strand.
TCTAAATACAGTGGCTGACGGTGTAGGCACCATCATCGAAACAATTTTCGAAAATCGTTTTATGCACATGTTGGAGATGCGCCGTATGGGTGCTGAAATTCGTCTAGAGGGTAATACCGCAATTATTAAAGGCGTCTCTAAACTGCAGGCCGCACCCATCATGGCGACTGATCTTCGCGCTTCCGCCTCATTGGTTCTAGCTGGTTTAGTTGCTGAAGGGTGTACTGTGATAGATCGCATTTATCACATTGATCGTGGTTATGAATCGATTGAAGAGAAATTTGCTAGCTTAGGTGCACAAATTACAAGGCTTCCCTAGTCTTAATTCTAATGTAATAATTATCTGAATCTGAAACCCTCAACTCCCTGCTCTCACTCTGACAGGGCGGTGTTAATTGGGGCAGATTAGCAACAAATTAGATCTCGACTAAAGAAATGAATTCAACTGAAATTTAGCCATATAAAGCAGGTTCCTTTATAATGTGTGGTTCCGCTACATACGATTACCGGTTCGCCATTAATTACGGCGAGCTTTTTAAAGAGGCCGTGTTAAATGAGTGACAATCTTTATAATTCCGCTGAAGAAGTTGATAACGATCGGCGTAAGTTTCTCACCACTGCGACGGCTGCTACTGGTGCAGTAGGAGTTGTATTTACTCTAACGCCATTCATTGCTTCTTGGAAACCCTCTGAGCGAGCAAGAGCCATGGGCGCTCCTGTTGAAATCGATCTAAGCAAGCTTGAGCCAGGGCAGATGATGACTGCAACCTGGCGAAAACAGCCCATCTACATTGTTCGCCGTACGCCTGAATTACTGGCAGGGCTAGCAAAGCATGATGCTGAACTTAAAGACCCTAAATCTGAAAAATCAGATCAACCGGATTACACGCGAAATGCTATGCGTGCAATTAAGCCAGAGGTATTAGTGTTGATTGGTACCTGTACTCATTTGGGCTGCTTGCCAAAGCAGCACTTTGAGCCTGGAGAGGCACAGTTGGGAGCTGATTGGCCGGGTGGTTTTTTCTGCCCCTGTCATGGCTCGCGTTTTGATCTAGCAGGTCGAGTCTTTAACGGCTCGCCTGCTTCGGTTAATTTGGGTATTCCACCCCATTCTTTTGCGTCTGATACTAAATTGATCATTGGGCTCGATGCCGCCTCGACTACCCAAGGAGTCGTGTAATGACTATGGCAAACGAAAATAAAGACAATCCCACTATTGAAAAAAAAGGTTTTAATGCTTGGTTAAACAAGCGCCTGCCCATTGACGAATTTGTTAACTCACAGCTCATTGGATATTTCGCACCTAAGAATTTTAATTTCTGGTATTTCTTCGGAGCACTTGCATTACTAGTTTTTGTGATTCAAATACTATCTGGTATTTTTCTTACAATGAACTATAAGCCGGGCGAGCTTACCGCTTTTGATTCTGTTGAATATATTATGCGTGAAATTGAGTGGGGCTGGCTCATTCGCTACATGCATTCAACCGGTGCCTCGTTTTTTTTCATCGTAATTTATATGCATATGTTTCGTGCTCTTATGTACGGGTCTTATCGCGGTCCGCGTGAGTTACTTTGGATTATAGGCATGCTGTTGTATTTAGGATTAATGGCTGAAGCTTTCATGGGCTATGTGCTGCCTTGGGGCAACATGTCCTATTGGGGTGCGCAAGTTATCGTAAATCTCTTCGGCACAATTCCAGTGATTGGGGGCGGGTTGGTAGAGTGGATAAGGGGTGATTATGGTATCGCCGATGCCACCTTAAATCGGTTTTTCGCGTTGCATGTCATTGCCGTGCCCTTTGCTTTGGCTTTTTTAATTTTATTGCATATTGTAGCCTTGCGCCAGACCGGTTCGAATAATCCAGACGGCATTGAAATTAAAGCTAATCTTAATAATCGAGGGAATCCGCTTGATGGCATTCCCTTTCATCCGTACTACACCGTTAAAGATCTTTTTGGGGTGGGCATATTCCTGCTGTTCTTCTGTGGTGTAATTTTCTTTGTGCCAACTTTTGGTGGGCTCTTTCTTGAAAAGCCAAACTTTGAACCGGCAAACCCTCTCTCTACCCCGGAACATATTGCGCCAGTGTGGTACTTCACACCGTTCTATGCCATGTTGCGTGCCGTACCAGATCAGCAAATGGGCGCGTTGCTGATGACGTTAGCAATAGTGGCGTTCTTCTTTCTACCTTGGCTAGATCGTTCGCCAGTTAAGTCTATGCGATATAAAGGCTGGATTTCTAGAACATTCTTGGGATTTTTTGTGGTTTCATTTATTGCCTTGGGTTATTTCGGCATGATGCCAGCTGATGGTCTGTATGTGATCCTTGCTCGTATCTTTACAACGCTCTATTTTGCTTATTTTATTTTGATGCCATGGTATACGCGCGTTGAAAAAACGAAACCGCTGCCAGAACGAGTGAGTTATGATGCGTAGCAAATTTTCGCCTTTAGCGGCGTTAATGCTAATTGCAATCGTCGGTATTAATTTCGCAGAAGCTTCCACTGAAGCAGCTGCTCAGTGTCGTGGACTAGATGTTAAGCATCAGCAGGTCAATAACGATATTGGTAACACGGCATCTTTGCAGCGTGGCGCTCGAAATTTTATGAGCTATTGCGTCACTTGTCATTCCCTTAAGTACAATCGTTATTCGCGGATCGCGAAAGACTTGGGTATTCCAGACGCGGAGTTGGATAAATTCTTAGTTTTACCGAATGTGAAGAAAACAGACTATGTTACTGCCCCTTTGAGCGCATCAGATGGAGAAGCTTGGTTTGGTAAAGCTCCCCCAGATCTGTCGCTAATTGCTCGTTCACGTGGCCCTGACTATGTGTACCAGTACCTTACAAGTTTTTATGCTGATGCAGGCTCTGTTACTGGCGTAAATAATTTGGTCTTACCAGGTACAGCGATGCCGCATGTGCTCTCTTCCTTGCAGGGGGTGCCTGATGCCTTGCGTTGTAATCTTGCTGCCGGCCAACCGGGTGCCACAATTGTAATTTCGGAACTTGTCCCTGGAGTGGTCGGCCAGTTGGACTCTGAGCAATACATTGGTTTTGTGCGCGACACAGTTAACTTTCTCGACTATGCAGGTGAGCCTACGAAAGCACTTCGCACTTCTTTGGGGGTGTGGGTAATTCTGTTCCTATTGGTTTTCACAGGATTTGCTTATCTTCTGAAGCAAGAATACTGGCGAGACGTCAAATAACTAGTACGATTCCACGCCGCCCATACCTACTACGTGCTATGCACCAGTGGTTGACAGATAGTGGTTTAACACCACAAATTATGGTCGATGCGACTGCTGTGGGTGTGGATGTACCTCGGGAGCATATTCGCGAAGGACATATTGTGCTTAACATAAGTTTAAGTGCGACGCGCCAGCTTGATCTAGGGAACGATCAGATCTGTTTTGAGGCTCGATTTGCAGGCGTTTCACGTATTTTGAGCTTTCCGGTCAGCGCAGTCGAAAGTATCTATGCCCAAGAGACTGGCGTAGGTTTAGTATTTCCGCCTGAGGCGGATTATTCCACACCAACACCACCCGATGCTTCGCCTGAACCCTCGGTATCTCGCCCGAAACTTAGTGTTGTCAAGTAATGCCCTAAAGTCCGAGCTGTGTTGTTGGGAAAGTGCATGTAATTTACTTTAAGTGTTGGATCAACCGAGTCTATTGTCCGCTATATAAGTCTACAATGTACGAAGTATTTTTTAGTTACTTCTATGATTTTCTAGCGGTTACAAATTTAGAATAAATTATCAGCGTCTTTAAGATAATTTTCTTTAAATCTAAAGTTGCATATTTTAGCGTTCATTACTATTTATTAGACGCACAGAATTATTATGTATTTCCGCCCAAGATAAAGTGCGGCGCACTCGGCCATTGGCATCGACAGTCAACTTCCCTGTTGCTCCATCCAGTGAAATATTGTCGTGCTTGCTTGTGCGATTACGTAGCGCAGCCTGTATAAGATAGGCATCGTATCCGAAGGCAAAAAGACGTCCGCGACCCTGTGCTGTTCCAATAGCAGTGCTTGCTGCATGCAGGGCTTTAGTGGCTGTATTTAAATTACGGTCGAGTACCCAAGGCATGTCAGAAAAAATGACCCCATCTAAATTAGATTGTATTGCATTACGCTCATCTAAAATATCTGAGGTTGCATAAGCAGGAATGTTGCCAGCAAAATAAAAACGTAGCTGTAGCCGCAAATTTTTAGCAAAAACATGTGGTGCAGGAGTAAATAAAAAATCGATATCATTGCGCCGACGTGGTTCAAATGAAAGAGTTAAGCCTAGAGTATTTTGTAACCGCTTGTGACGGTTACGGCTGTCATCGATGCGCAAGGCAGATTGAATCACGTCGCTAATATCACGATCTTTAGTTATGGTTTGACTGTCCAAAAGTTCGCCGCCAGAAGAGGCAAGTTCTTCGCTAAAGGCCTTTAATACGCGTGTCCCCCAGTCGCCACCTTGAGCAAAGGCAATGCCACGCCTGCGGCCGTCTGCTATAGCACGTCTGGCAACTGCACGTGCTTCGTCCTCGGGGGAGAGTGCGAACTGATAAAAGTTCATCGCGGTTTTAGGATGTTCATTAGGTAGAAAATTGAGAGCCAGAATTGGCGTCTGTATCGCAGCTGCTTCAGCCGCGAGCACTTCCTCTCGTCCTAATGGGCCTATGATAAAAATAGCGCCAGATTTTATAGAATCAGTCAATGAATAATCAATTCTTTGGCTGCTGGTATCATAAAAACGTAGTGGTTTACGCACGTTAGGATTATCATTAAAAAAACCTGCGATTAGCCCATCACGTAATTGCATACCTGCATTTGAGTTTCGCCCAGTGAGCGGGATGAGTACTGCAATGTGGGCATTCACGCTTAAATCTTCTTTACTAGGCCATAATATATTTTTTGGTTTTTTAGTTAAAGGTTCAATTGTTAATGACAATAGGTCAGCTGTACTGAGGCTTAACTGTTCTAGTGCAGTTACAGCAGGGTGATTGGGATAGCGCTCGCGCCAAGCGAGTACAGAGCCCGCATTAGATCTTCCTGGCAATTTTACTGCGTACGCTGCTAAGGGTGCTGCTTCGAGCCAGCCCCGCAAAAATTTATCTTTTCCAGCTAGACGAGGATCTAGGTTCATACCGCGCACTACGGCGAGGCGTAGATCCTCCAGAAGCTCACTATTGATGGATGATTGCGCAGAAGATTCGCGATTTATAGACAGGCGCGCTTGAGCATTGCTTATGCCTTCAAGCGCGTGGCCTGCAGCGATAGCTACGCTTTGTCTTAAGGTAAGATAACGATTTAGTAGCTTGATTTCTTTGGGTGGTGTAATTGCTGTGATCAGGCTCCAAGCACTTGCGCTATTGCCGCTAACCCATTCAGCTTCTGCGGTTAATAAGTTAAGCTTTAATGATTGTGTGGTACTGATCGGTGCAGTTAGTGTTTTGAGCAAAGCGCTGGCAGCACGCCCTTGTTTGGCTGCCAGCCATTCTTGTGCAGCAAGCAGGCGGTAATCGTTGGCTATCTGAACTTCTGCAGAGCCTGCCAAAGTTTGGTATTCAAGCGCTGCAGCAAGATGGTCATTACGTTGCGCTAGTGTTGCAGCGCGCTCAGGATTAGCTAGTTGCGACTCTATACCTATGGCACTACAGGCGCCAAGCAGCAGCAACATGGCAAGTGTGAGATGCTTAAAGGCAATGGTGTGCATGGCTAGAATACCTACTCTCGTCGGGCACGATGCTCGGCAAGTTTCAGCTTTGGGAGTCAAATTATAGTGTCCGTAGCCAATCGATCTACTAATATTACCAACGTAGTTCGCGTTGGTCGACTCGATGTGGTGGCTACGCCTATCGGAAATTTGTCAGATTTATCGGCGCGCGCGCGCGAAAGTCTTGCCGAGGCCGATGTCATTGCTGTGGAGGATACTCGCCGTAGCGGTCAATTGTTGGCAGCGCTAGGCATTCAGAAACCATTAATTTCCTTGCACAGCCATAATGAACATGAACGTGGTCCTGATTTGTTAGCAAGATTGAAAGCTGGCGAAGTGATTGCCTTGATTAGCGATGCCGGCACGCCTTTGTTGTGTGATCCCGGTTTTAATTTGGTTCGTTTGGCTGCTGCAGCACAAATACAAGTACGCACCATTCCTGGGCCCACTGCGATTGCAGCCGCGCTGAGTATTGCGGCGATTCCTGCAGATCGTTTTTGCTTTGAAGGTTTTCTACCTACTAAGCCTCGCGAGCGACGTATCCGATTGGCAGAGCTTGCACATGAACCACGTACCTTAGTTTTTTTTGAAGCACCGCATCGTATTGCAGAGTCTTTGGCTGATTGTGCTGTCGCGTTTGGCGAAACACGGGCTGCTGCTGTTACACGTGAGTTGACTAAAATCTTTGAGAGCGTGTATCGAGGCTCCCTTGCAGATTTAGCACAACGTGCGGCTAAAGAGCCTGAATTCTGCCGTGGGGAGATTACTTTGGTAATTTCTGGCGAGCCCCAAAATAATTTAAGTGAGACTCCAGACGATATCGATCCAGTGCTAGTGGCCCAGCAGCGTGCGCTCCTAGAGCGTGTAATTAGTATAGCCCTTGATCATTTACCTGCCTCGAAGGCAGCTGCAATGGGCGCAGCCATTACAGGCGTATCTCGTGAGGTAGCTTACGCGTTAGCGGTAGAGTTTTCTAAAGCGCGTCGTTGAACAACGCGTAGGTTTATTTGTCAGCATCCTTACAGGGGCGTATTGTGGTACCCGGAGTCGGCCAGGCTATCGCTGCATTTCTAATGAAATGGGGAGGAAAGTCCGGGCTCCTTCGGACACGGTGCCAGGTAACGCCTGGGAGGCGCGAGCCTACGGAAAGTGCAACAGAAAGATACCGCCGATGTAGCGTGCTTTGTAAGAAGTACCTTGCAGGTAAGGGTGAAATGGTGCGGTAAGAGCGCACCGCGCGGTTGGTAACAGCCGTGGCACGGAAAACCCCACCGGGAGCAAGGCCAAATAGGGAAGTCGCAGGGAAACTTGCAGCGCCGTGTCCGAGCGTGGCTTCCGGGTAGGCTGCTTGAGGCGTTCGGTGACGAATGTCCCAGAGGAATGATTGCCCTAGACAGAACCCGGCTTATCGGCCGACTCCTCTTTCCTAAGGTTCATTGAAGCATTCAATGGCAAGCCACTGATACATTTCAATGTTTCTTTAAAAATACCTGACCAATGCGCAACCATATGCTTGTAAGCTATTGGTGACACGACATTTTTCCTAAGAACTCGTTGACACTGCACACCGCTAATTAATATAGTGGAGGCAAGTGGTTAAAAGTGGGGGAAAATGGGTGCACAAGCACCTTTAATAGTCATGTTTCGCGGTGCAACCAAAGTCACACTGGATGATAAAGGCCGGATGGTACTACCCACCCGACAGCGTCAGCGCGCGCTTGAGCGGGGTGAAGGCCAACTAATTATTACAGTTGATCGCGATCCCTGCTTGTTGATCTATCCGCTTCCAGACTGGGAAGAAATAGAGCGAAAACTTATGGCCTTGCCTTCTTTGCACGAGCGTTCGCGTCGCTTGCAGCGCTTGATGGTCGGTCATGCGACAGAAATAGATTTAGACGGTCAAGGTCGTATTTTAGTACCTCCCGAGTTACGCGAATTTGCCGGTTTGACCCGTCATGCAATGCTCATTGGCCAAGGGAATAGACTGGAATTGTGGGATGAGGCGTATTGGATCGATCGGCGCAGTTTCTGGCTAAAGAGTGAAGAAACTGCTGCGGATCTCTCCTCAGAGCTTGGTGTCTTGTCGCTATGAGGTGGATGTTGTGTGGATGAGCATATTCCAGTACTTGTTGAGGAGGTGCTGGACGTGCTGGCACCTTCCGCGGGCGCTTTTTACGTGGACGCAACATTTGGCCGCGGGGGCCACACAGCACGATTGCTTGAAGTGCTCGGTAGTGAAGGTTCAATACTCGCCCTTGATCGTGATCCACAGGCTATTGCCGCAGGGCAAAGAAGATTTAAAAATGATAAGCGCGTGGAATTGGTACAAGCAGCTATCGCAGATTTATACCGCGTTGTACAGGACCACGCCTGCGGTCGCTGCGTACAAGGTATCTTGTTTGATCTCGGTGTCTCCTCGCCGCAGCTCGATAACGGTGAGCGTGGTTTTAGTTTTGGCAAAGATGGTCCACTCGATATGCGCATGGATCCTACACACGGCGAGTCCGCGGCGCAGTGGCTCGAGCATGTGGGTCTCCGTGAGTTGCATACCGTGATCGCTGAATTAGGCGAAGAACGTTTTGCGCGGCGTATTGCGCAGTTCATTGTGAGTGCCCGCGAGCATCACCCGATAGTACGTACCCTTGAATTAGCGACATTAGTACAGCGTGCAGTACCTACGCGTGAGCTAGGAAAAAATTCAGCCACACGCACCTTCCAAGCAATACGAATGTTTATAAACGACGAGCTTGGTCAACTGAGTGCGGGGCTTAACGCGGCTTATTCTTTGTTAGTGCCAGGCGCGCGGTTGGCGGTAATTAGCTTTCACTCGCTAGAGGATCGCATGGTCAAGCAATTTATTCGCGCCTACTCGACTGTTGATCCTATGTTGGCAGGACTGCCAGTGATTCCACCAGAAGCTCAGCCTGTAATGCGTGAAATTGGACGAAAGCGCCGTGCAAGCCTTATAGAAATTCAGCGTAATCCACGCGCACGTAGCGCTGTATTGAGGTGTGCAGAGCGACTCGCTCCATTTGCAGGGAAATTGCGATGAAGCGCTACAATTCAGTTGTACTGGTGGTGTTGGCACCAATAATTTGGTGTGTGGTACTAGCTTCGGCAACAGGCGCTATTTACTTAAAACATCGCTCGCGTCAATTGTTTGTGATTCTAGAGAAGTCTAATAGCGAGCGCGATCGACTTGAGATTGAGTGGGGTCAGTTACAGCTTGAGCAGAGCTCCTGGTCCACTAATGCTTTTGTAGAGAATATAGCCTCTGCTAATCTTTCAATGCGAATACCACCACCCGAGCAAATTCAGGTAGTGACAGAATGAAAATTTATTTTAATAAATGGCCGTTTTTTAAGAAAATTAAGCCAAAGCACATTGCAGCGCACAGTATTTTGCAGAAATCTGTAATAACTAAATCTTCATTTACTAGCCGTACATTTTTTATTTTTATAGTCTTAGTTACAGCAGCAGTTTTATTAATCTGGAAAGCGATTACGCTTCAGTTTGTTGAGAGCGGGTTTTTGCGTGATCAAGGTGATAGGCGTTTTGTTCGCGTTGCTCCGGTCATTGCACATCGAGGAAATATTTTAGATCGTGCTGGCGAGCCTTTGGCCGTGAGTACCCCAGTTGATTCCGTATGGGTGAGTCCGCGGGAGGTGTTTGCAAGTGCACGCATAGCTGAGCTAGCGGCTAATCTGAATATTAATAGTGAAGAATTTACACTGCGTATGAGTCGCAACTTAGATCGTAGTTTCCTTTATGTTGCAAGGCAACTTCAGCCTGCAGATGCTGCACGAGTTAAGGCGCTCGGTATTTCTGGTGTACATTTAAAGCGTGAATATCGTCGTTATTATCCGACTGGAGAAGTAGCTGGGCATATCTTGGGATTCACCAACGTAGATGATTCGGGTCAAGAAGGGCTGGAGCTTAACTACGAACCTGTGCTCAGAGGTGAAGATGGGGCAAAGCGCGTAATTCAAGACCGAGAAGGTCACATAGTACAAGATGTTGAGAGTATTCGCTCTGTACGCCCTGGGCGTGATGTAGCGCTGTCGTTAGATATGCGCATTCAATATTTGGCCTATCGTGAATTAAAGGCAGCGATTCAATCTAATCGTGCGCGTTCAGGTTCCGTAGTGGTAATTGATGTTACTACTGGTGAAGTTCTGGCGATGGTAAATCAGCCGACTTTTAATCCCAATGATAGAAATCAATTTAAAGCGGATGGTTATAAAAATCGTGCACTTACTGATATGCTTGAGCCAGGCTCAACAATTAAGCCGTTTATTGTTGCTGCAGGGTTATCTTCGGGGTTGTACAACCCCTTAAGTATTATAAATACAGATGCTTCACTTAAAGTAGGTACAAAACACATTCAGGATCATAAACCCTTAGGCTCTATTAATTTGACTACTGCATTAGCTAAAAGTTCCAATGTTGCACTCGTTCAAATTGGATTGACTTTGGGCCCTCAACGTATGCATGCCGCGCTCTCAAAATTGGGATTTGGACAAGCTAGCGGGACTGGGTATCCGGGGGAGTCAGCTGGAATTCTGACGCCAGTTTCAAATATGAAACCAATTAATATTGCCACGATGTCATACGGCTATGGTTTGTCCGTTACTCCGCTGCAGTTAGCTCATGCCTATGCAACTCTGGGTGCAGGTGGTATTTCGCGGCCATTAACTTTTAGAAAAGTTGATTCTGCAATCGAGGGGGAGCAGATCATACCCAAACACATAGCCAGCGTTGTTTTAAATATGCTAGAAAATGTAGTGTCACAGGAAGGAACTGGTATGCGTGCTTCTATTCCTGGGTATCGGATAGCAGGTAAGACGGGCACTGCTCGTAAATTAGTTCGTGGTACTTATTCTACAAACCAATATGTTGCTGTCTTTGCAGGTCTTGCTCCAGCAAGTAATCCGCGCCTGGCAACTGTAATCGTGATCGATGAGCCAAGTATGGGCTCCTATTATGGAGGCGATGTATCAGCACCTGTTTTCGCAAAAATTGTTGGTGGTTCTTTACGATTACTTGGTGTTGCCCCAGATGCAGCGATTTTACGTAATGTTGATGAAATGCCATCGACAGTTCCAGGTTTTGAGACAGGGCCGCAAGATATCTTGCTTGATGTCCCAATTGAAACAGTCAAAACAGCAATATTATCCAGCGATTCTGTGCAGGTTCGAAGGTGAGCTCTGCTGCCCGTAGTTTAAATTATTTAGTTTCGGGCCTGCCGCCAGTCGCCGCTACAGTAAGCGTCACTGATATTAGTACTAATAGCGCCACAGTGGAGCGCGGTGGTTTATTTCTGGCTTGCGCAGGCGTACGTCAGCATGGCTCGGTGGGTGCGAGGGAGGCTATCGCACGAGGTGCGCGTGCTATTCTTTGGGAGACATTATCAAAAGTCGATGAAACAGAGATAGTAGCCAAAAAATTACAAGAAGCTACTTTGGGCACTTCTGTATTTCATGCTCCAGTGTCTAATTTGAGCTTCCGAGCGAGCCATATTGCCGACAAATTTTTTGCTTCACCATCTGCAGCACTCCGTATTGCTGGTATCACCGGTACAAATGGTAAAACTACTACTGCTTGGCTCCTCGCTCAGGCGCTACAAATGCTTGGTGAGCGTTGTGCTTATAGCGGTACGCTGGGTGTTGGTTTCATACCAAATAAAGTGACTCCGCAGAACTATACGACTGCCGATGCAGTTACAGTACAGCGCCAGCTTGCTTCTGTACGCGAAGCAGGAGCAAGTTGCGTAGCAATGGAAGTTTCTTCACACGCACTTTCGCAGCAACGAGTTGCTGGAGTGCGCTTTAGTGTGGCAGCTTTTTCAAATCTTTCACGTGAGCATCTAGACTACCATGGTACTTTGAAAGCTTATGGAGAAACTAAAGCAAGCTTATTTTCAATGCCAGAATTACAGTCGCGCGTTATCAACATTGATGATGCCTTTGGTGCACAGCTGGCTCTACAGTACTGCAGCTTAGGAAAATTAATTGTAATTTGTCGAACTGTCGCAGGCCGAGCAATTGCGTCACAGTGCATCGCTCAAGGAAGTGACGTAACTGTGCTTGAAGCACATAACATACGCATAAGCTCAGTAGGGTTAAGTTTTCAATTGCGTAGTAGTTGGGGTAATGCCTTACTAGAGTTGCCACTAGTTGGCGAATTCAATGTTGATAATGCTTTGCTAGCTCTTGGTGTAATGCAGGCATTGGGTGTGTCTAGTGTCTCGGCTTCACATGCAATCAGTGCTGCTTTAGCACCACCTGGCCGTATGGAAGCTTTGCGTGTGCCCGGTTGTGCTTTAACTATTATTGATTATGCCCATACGCCCGATGCACTTGAAAAGTCTCTTCGAGCTGCGCGCACACATTGTGGTGGTCGGTTACATGTTGTCTTTGGATGTGGTGGAGATCGTGATCAGGGCAAACGTTCGTTGATGGCACAAGTCGCCGCACAATTTGCTGATGAGATTATGATCACAGATGATAATCCGCGAACCGAATCACCCGCAGATATTATTTCGCAAATTATTGCAGGGTTACCTTCGGGTAGATCTGCAAGTATTGAAAATGATCGCGAAAGTGCAATTAGTCAAGTTCTGTCTACCGCATTGCCAGATGACACAGTGTTGATTGCTGGCAAAGGGCATGAGCGCTACCAAATTATTGGCACTGAACATATTCCTTACAGTGATCAGGATGTAGTCCGTAAATTTTTTTTCGGAGTACATTAAGTGAAAAGCACTTTGCGTAAATTTGCTCAAATTTGTGGCGGTACATTGATAGGTGATGATATAAAATTTAATGGTTTGAGTACGGACACACGAAAAATATCTAAGGGAGAATTATTTATTGCGCTTAAGGGGCCAAACTTTAATGGTGCGAGATTCTTAGATAAGGCGGCTTCCAATGGAGCTGTTGGTGCTCTTGTAGAGAGTGGTAGTTTCGCTAATTTACCAATTATTGTTGTGCCAAATGTATTAGATTCACTACAGCTTGCTGCTAAGTTTATACGTCAAACTGTTGACATTCCTGTAATTGGTATTGCAGGCAGTAATGGTAAAACTACTTGCAAAGAAATGCTTGCGAGTATTCTTGCTCAACATGGTAATACGCTCTCTACACGAGGTAACTTAAATAATCACATTGGTGTGCCACTCACTTTACTACAACTTACTCTTGAACATCGCTATGCCGTGATAGAAATGGGCGCTAACCGCTCTGGTGATATTACTGAGTTAGTTGGAATTTTGGCTCCTACTATTGGGCTTGTGACTAACGCTGGAGCAGAGCATCTAGAAGGTTTTGGTAGTATTGAAGGCGCGGCACGCGCAGAAGGAGAGCTGTTCTGCGCCTTAGATAGAGAATGTTTTGCCATACTTAATGTAGACGATATATTCGCGGGTATGTGGCGAGATATGACCATTGCGCGTGTTGTCACTTTTGGTCTTGGCGCTAAGGCAGATTTCTCAGCACGAGAAATTTATACCAGTGTTGGAGTCCAAGGTTTTCTAACACACTTTACTTTGGTAACACCAAATGGCGAGATAGCTATCGAATTGCATTTAGCTGGCAAACACAATGTCATAAATGCTATAGGTGCCGCTGCAGCGGCGATGACTGCAGGTGCTAGTTTAAAATCTGTTGCATTAGGACTTGCATTAATGCGCCCTGTAACTGGGCGCCTAAATTTGTGTCCTGCCCCCAATGGGGCTTGGTTAATTGATGATTCATATAATGCCAATCCTAGTTCAATGCATGTGGCCATAGATGTACTTGCAGGGCTAGAGGGAAGACGTTGGCTTGTCATTGGTGATATGGCGGAGTTGGGCGAGTTTGCTGCTGAAGCACACATTCAAACCGGCCACTATGCTCGAGAACATGGCGTAGAGCGAGTCTTTGCCATTGGTGCACTAGCGGGCCTAGCGGCCAAAAGCTTTGGAGAGCAAGGGGAGTCCTTTGACGATGTTGAATCACTTATATATGCATTAGCTAAAGGCATAAGTAGTGACGTTCGAGTGCTTATTAAAGGGTCTCGGATAAATCATCTTGAGCATGTAGTTGAAGCTTTATTATCGATGCAGCCTAGTTTAAGGAGTGCATAGGTATGTTGCTTTGGCTTGCTAATCAAATGGCGACTACCTTCCCAATTTTGAAAGTGTTTTCTTATTTAACATTACGTGCAATTTTAGCAGCAATCTCTGCGCTATTCATTTCTCTGTTAATTGGTCCGTGGATTATACAGCGCATGCATACTAATCAGATTGGCCAAATTGTGCGAAATGATGGTCCGCAAAGCCATCTTAAGAAAACTGGCACACCGACGATGGGTGGCCTATTAATTCTAACGGCAATTATTATCAGTACTTTGCTTTGGTCAAACCTCAAAAATCGATTTATATGGATTATTTTAGGCGTCACTATATTTTTTGGTTTAATTGGTTTTTTAGATGATTATCTTAAGCTAGTTAGGAAAAGCTCAACAGGTTTAATAGCACGTTATAAATATTTTTTACAGTCCATCGTTGGTTTATCTGCTGCGTTAGTGCTTTGGTATACCACCAATAATATAAATGACACTACACTATTTTTGCCGTTCCTAAAGAATTTTGCATTACCAATGAGTGCTTTTTGGTTTATTTCTCTAACCTACTTAATGGTTGTTGGTATGAGTAACGCTGTAAATCTTACGGACGGACTCGATGGTCTTGCCATTATGCCAGCGGTTATGGTTTCAGGTGCTTTAGGGATATTTGCATATGCGAGTGGAAATTCCGTATTCGCAAGTTACTTAGGTATTCCACTTATATCTAATTCAGGTGAAATTCTAATTTTCTGTGCTTCGTTAGTCGGAGCTGGCCTTGGATTTCTTTGGTTTAATACGTATCCTGCACAAATATTTATGGGTGATATCGGGGCTTTGGCTATTGGTGCTGCACTCGGAGTGATCGGCGTTATCATTCGTCAAGAGGTGGTGTTATTAATTATGAGCGGCATCTTTGTCCTTGAAACCGCTTCTGTTATTTTGCAAGTAGCCTCATACAAAATTACGGGAAAGCGTATTTTTATAATGGCACCTATTCACCATCATTATGAACTTAAAGGCTGGGCAGAGCCAAAGATTATTGTAAGATTTTGGATTATTACATTTTTCTTAGTACTTGCTGGTCTAGCAACATTAAAGTTAAGGTAATTATGGAGGGATCAGAAAAAAATGTAACAATAATAGGGCTGGGTCGTAGCGGCCTTTCTGCTGCACGTTATCTAGCTGCTCGTGGTTGGCGGATTGCGGTGACCGATAGTCGCAGAGACCCGCCCGGTAAAAGCTCTCTCTCAGGATTTGCGCCACAAGCGCGTGCAACTTACGGGCGCCTTGATAGCGCCTTACTTGAACAGGCAACTTTGGTGATAGTGTCACCTGGAGTCGCACTAGATGAGCCAATTTTTGATACTGCCAAAGCACGTGGTCTTGAAATAATCGGTGATATCGAATTATTCGCACGTGCAGTTACCGCACCTGTTATAGCAATTACTGGCACTAATGGTAAAAGCACAGTTACTACTCTTGTGGGTCAAATGGCAGTGCGTGCTGGTTTACGCGTAGCAATCGGCGGTAATCTTGGTACACCGGCATTAGATTTGCTTGATGATCAAGTTAAAGATCTTTTTGTTTTAGAACTCTCTAGTTTTCAGCTCGATAGTACTCAGTCATTGCGTCTACTTGCAGGTACGGTGTTGAATGTCTCCTCTGATCATATGGATCGTTACTCAGATCTGAGTGCTTACGCAGCATCTAAGTTGCGTATATATAAGCACTGTGAGATAGCTGTTGTTAATCTTGATGATCCTTGCGTCGTGATACCCGTAGGACAACAATTCCTAAGTTTTTCTTTGCATAGTAATCGTGGCGCTAATTTTTTCTTAGGGAATTGGGAGGGTAAAGCTTGGTTGATGCAAGGTGTAGAGCTGCTCCTGCCTGTCTCCTCATTGCGGATCAGTGGGTTACATAACATTGCAAATTCATTGGCTGCTCTAGCATTAGCTACTGCAGCAGGCATACCGCGTACAGCTATATTGGCAGAGTTACGTGAATTTAAAGGACTGGATCATCGTTGTCAGTGGGTAGCAGATATTGGTGGGGTACGTTATATCAATGATTCTAAGGGCACTAATGTAGGCGCTACCTTAGCTGCAGTATCGGGTTTAGCTGGAACACTAGTGCTAATCGCTGGTGGTGATGGGAAAGGCCAAGATTTTTCACCTCTCGTGCCGGCACTTAGTATGCGCACGAGGTTGGCTATTTTAATTGGTCGTGATGCCAAGTCCTTGGCTACGAGCTTTGGCGATAGCTGCCCTGTAAAGTTATGTGACACATTAGAGGAGGCGGTTGATGCGGCTGCAACAGTAGCAGAACCGGGAGACACCGTACTGCTCTCTCCGGCTTGTGCAAGCCAGGATATGTTTTGTGACTATGTCCATCGCGGAGAAGTTTTTGTAGCGGCTGTTGGGAGGCTTCTATCATGAGTGACTTATCACTTACTGCGCGTAATGGTGCGCGATCCGCTTCAATTAATTTTGATTACATCACCCTAATCTTAGTAGCTTCTATTTTGCTGCTAGGTTTGATAATGGTTACTTCTTCTTCAATGTCTATTGCTAGTAAAAACGGTGACCATGCCTTTTTATTTTTACAGCGCCAACTCTCGACGGTTCTATTAGGTATTTTCTTTGCAAGTCTTATATTTAATCTGCGTACTGAGTTGTTAGATAAATTTGCTATGCCTTTACTAGGGTTCGCTGTTTTTTTATTAGTACTAGTCTTGATCCCTAGTTTTGGGCATAAAGTTAACGGAAGTCAGCGTTGGTTGCAGTTTTTAGGTCTAAATATACAGGTCTCTGAGATCGTTCGCGTTTTAGCTCTAATTTTTATTGCGAGCTACTCTGTTAGACGTGAAGCAGAGCTACGTAGTTCGCTAATGGGTTTACTGAAACCATTGTTAATGTTGACTATTTGCTTTTTCTTACTACTCCTTGAACCAGACCTAGGTGCGGCAATTGTATTGATGATTACTGGTTTTGGAGTTTTATTTATTGCTGGTGCGCGCTTACGTGATGTTATAGGTCTGGCTGGGATATTTAGTTCGCTGGTGATACTGGCGACAGTTCTAGAACCTTACCGTATGAAACGTCTAACCACGTTCTTAAATCCATGGGCAGATCCCTTTAATAGTGGATTCCAGTTAACGCAAAGTTTAATTGCTATAGGGCGCGGAGGATGGACTGGTGTTGGTTTGGGCGAGAGCGTTCAAAAATTATTTTACTTGCCTGAAGCGCACACCGATTTTTTATTTGCCGTGCTTTCTGAAGAGCTTGGTCTCTTTGGAATATTGCTTACTATAGGACTTTTTATAGCCTTAGCTGGGCGTGC
>SHZO01000018.1 GCA_009692285.1 Gammaproteobacteria bacterium
CAGAAGCCCCCGGCCTCTCATGGGAAGCCGTCACGGTCAACTTATAAGTACTGGAGACATTCACCGTCGTGGTGGCCTTCACGGCATCAAACACGGGATTAGAGCAACTCACCTCAAACGGTGTAACCGTTGTTAAAGTGGCTGAAGTTTCCGTGCCCGATAAACCCGTGGCATTACCTAAGCCAGTCACTGTGCATGACTTAGCATTCTGCGAGGACCAAGTGATCGTGACTGCATTATTTGTTAAAATCTCTGCATCGCTGGATGAAATCTTAGCGGTAGGTACATCCCATGTGGTCACATTGGCAGAGCCTGAAGTCTGGCCAACAGCGCCGGTACAAGTGATCGAGTAAACAGCGCTCTTTGCAACGCTTAAGCTCTGCGAACCGGAGACGGCTAAAGCTCCACTCCAGTCACCCGAGGCGAGGCAAGAGGTTGCATTCGAGGAACTCCAAGTGAGCGTCACGGTGGCATTAGTCTTCACATCGGCTGCAGAGGCTGAGAGCGTCGCAGTCGGCGGCAGGGGAGCACTACTACTGCCACCACCCCCTCCACCACCACAGGAAGCTAATAGGAATATACCCGCTAAAGATATGAGACTGCGCTTAATGAGACTGCGCTTAATCGGAAGGGTTAAAGTGTTCACGAGGAGTTTGCTCTCTTGCGGTAGGCGTGAAGTATTTATAACTTCATATAGATTAACGTAAATTAATATTTTTTTCAGTAAGGCGCCTTGCTTAACCGTGTATATAGGATTCGAGTTGCTGAATTAACGCTTTTTGCTGTGAAATAGTTTCTTTAACTAAGTCGCCAATGGAGAGCATGCCCACTAGGATAGAATTATCCATGACAGGTAAGTGACGAATATGATTTAGCGTCATTAAAGTCAAGCACTCCTCAACACTATTATTTTGATTAACACAAATTAAGCTGGTCGTCATTATTTCTTTGACTCGCGTTTCTTTTGAGCTCTTTCCCTTCAAGATTACTTTTCTCGCATAATCACGCTCAGAAATTATTCCAACTAATTTTTCTTTTTCAACTACCAATAAGGCACCCACATTTTTAGCGGCCATTATTGCCAACGCTTCCAGAACAAGAGAATCGGGGCTTGTTAAAAACAGCTCGCTACTTTTAGAGCTCAGTAATTGGCTTACTTTTTTCATTTTGATTTCAGTCTGTGTGTAGTGGGGACCATGACTCATCAACTTACAACAAGGTACACTATTAACATGAATAGAGCGGGTTCTCTACCTCGTGCAATCCTAGCGCTAAGGATAACCTCATTATTAATGGACGCTTCCTAAGAGCTCATGCACTCCCTAATGACCTTAGTTATGCCGAGTTTACTGAGAACAAGCCTAGGGTTACTTGGCTTGCTCGAGGGACTGGCGGAGGGTACCGCCCAATTGACCAAATTTTTCTCGGGCCAGCCAAGCGATAGATTGGGAAAAGGCAAGCTCCTGAGCGTTGCCGGGTACGGCCTCTTCGCACTGAGCAAACCATTATTTCCCTTGGCTCGAACGATAAGCTTAATCTTTGTAGCATGCTTTATCGATCGCATAGGAGAAAGGGATCTGCGGTGCGCCGCATGATGCATTAATCTCCGACATCACCCCCCTGCGGACACGCTAGAACACCTAAACCCCTTAGTATTATGTGCGGAAAGACGCCGCAGGCGAGACTTGGAGCAATGCATGCAAGTTGACATCATCCTTGAACCGGATCTGACTCCAAACCAACTCGCCGAACTCGGACAAAAGGCAGAGCAGTACGGTATACGTGCGGTTTGGACTTCTAACTATTTTGCACACTGGGACTGCTTTATGTCCCTGGTCCCTTTGGCACAAACAACCTCAAAGATCCTAATGGGCCCTCTAGCTGTCAGTCCATTTGAAATGCACCCAATGAAAATCGCTAATAGCCTGCTTTCTTTAAATGAAATGACGGGTGGGCGCGCGCTTATCGCGATGGGTGCCGGCGAAGGCAATATCGATGTCATGCGCATTCAACGCCCCGAGAAATTAGTACGTGCTACCCGAGAAGGCATTGAAATTGTACGTGGGGCGGGTCGAGGCACACTAGCACAAGGGTTCAAGGGCGAGGACTTTGGCGTCACCCTACCCTGCGCCTATGGTTGGCTCAAAGCGCCAAATCCGCCAATAATTTATGGAACAGCCTATCGTAGCCAAATGCTGCGCATGGGAGCACGCGTCGCTGACGGTGTGTTCATTGGCTGCACCCCACCGGAAGTCATGAACACCGCAATGATTGAGGTTGCCGAGGGGGCCAGCAAACGCGCAGCAGAGATGGACACATTACGGACGAATACTTTTTGGGCTTGGCATCTGAAACGCGATCGAGCCGCAGGCTATGCGGAATCACGCCGCGAACTCCCTTGGCGCGCCATTAAACTAGATAAAGAATTGATCATGCAGTGCTTAAGCGAATCTGAAGCACAGCTTGTGCGAGATAACTACGATAAATTTGTCGCAGCTTGGCTTGATCGTTCTGGCAATATTCAGGGCATACCATTAGAAATATCAAATCGTCTATGCGAATATTTTACTTCGACAGGCGGATTAGAAGATTTAGATCGCGAGATCGCGCGATTCCAAATATTTGCTCGCGCTGGACTAACAGAAGTTGCTCTACGCTTGCACGATGACCCGATGCAAGCCCTCGATATCATTGGCCAACACGTACTACCAAAACTACGTTAAAAAATCCTTAGACTTGGCTTGCAATAAAGCGTGGTGCGCTCTTGTGGAAGTCTTGCAATACTCGAGATTGCAGCACGCATTGAAGGGGCGTCCATCTCTTGCCCATGCTTGCCCCCCGCAGCGCGTGTAATGGACTCATTCATCAGCACTCCACCTAAATCATTTGCGCCAGCCTGCAAGGCTGCCAAAGCGCCCTCACGACCCATCTTAACCCATGAAGTTTGAATATTTTGGATCACTGGTTCTAAAACCAAACGAGCAACAGCATGCATTAGCATTGCTTCACGAAAACTGGGCCCGTTACGCGCTAAGCCATGCCGCCACAAAGGAGCTTCCATATGAACAAAGGGCAAGGGTACAAATTCTGTAAAGCCTCCCGTTTCAACTTGAAGCGCGCGAATGGCGAGCAAATGCCGCGCCCAATGTTCAGGGCCCTCCACGTGACCAAACATAATCGTCGCAGTACTTCGTAAGCCCACTGAGTGTGCAGTACGCATAACATGTAACCACTCTTTTGTATTGAGCTTATCGGCACAGATAATCTGACGAATATCATCGCAGAGAATCTCTGCTGCAGTACCAGGTAAAGTACTTAGACCTGCAATCTTAAGTTGTTCTAAATATTCTTTTATGGATGATCCTAAAGTCGCTGCACCATGAGTAATCTCTAAGGGCGAGAAAGCATGAATATGGATATCTGGTGCGGCTTCTTTGACTGCACGAACAATGCCGAGATAAGTCTCTCCGGTATATTTTGGGTGAATACCACCTTGCAAACAAACTTCCGTAGCGCCCCTCTGCGCTGCCTCTGTCACCCGCTGAGCGATCTCGTGAAATTGCAGATCGTAGCCAGGGCCGCGCAAGGAGCGCGCACTACCGCCTTTAGCGAACGCACAAAATCCGCAAGAATAGGTACAGATATTTGTGTAGTTAATATTGCGATTCACCACATATGTCACAGGCTCACCCACAACCCTAACACGCAAATCATTGGCCGCTGATACGACCGCTTGATAATCTCGTCCATCGGCCGAAAACAGCGCAACTATATCCAATTCATTAGCAAGTTTGTTTTTTGCAAAATTATCTAGTATTTCGACGATGCGAGGGGACAGTTCACTCTCGGTAATTTTCGCTGCAATAGGCTGCGGGATATAGCATACAAGAGGGAGATCAGATGCTCCCGCGCTCCACTGTGTTTCACGAACATAACCGGTAGCATCGGTAAGCCGCCGCACAGCTGTGCGCAAGTTCGGATCTAACCAACGGTTAACCTCACGGGCAAAACTCGGCACCAAGGGTAATCGCTGCGCCAAAACACGCCCAGCGGTATAGGTTTGCTGCTCTAGCTCAAATAACTCAGGCCAAGGAGCTTCGGGATTCACATAATCTGGTGTGATAGGCGAAACACCGCCCCAATCATTGACTCCCGCAGCTATCAGGGCTGATAAAGAACCTGCGCTTAAGTTAGGTGGTGCCTGTATAGACATGGTCGAACCAAAGATCAAACGAGCTGCGCTAATAGTCCATTGTAAATCCTCTAGAGTCGGCTCGGAGTGCAGGGCCATTCGCGTACCGGCCTTCGCCTTAAAATTTTGTACAATGACTTCTTGTATATGACCGAACTCTAAATGTAGATCCCGTATAGCTAATAAAGTTTCAATCTGCTCTAAGCGTGTTTCGCCGATGCCAATTAGAATTCCAGTAGTAAATGGGACCGCTAACTCACCTGCCGCACGGATCATCTCTAAACGTACTGCAGGATTTTTATCCGGGGATCTATGATGCGCAGCTCCACGCAAACTTAAACGATCTGCAGAACTCTCAAGCATAATACCCATAGAGGCCGATAATGGACGCAGCAGTTTAATTTCTGCACGAGTCATAACCCCAGGGTTTAGATGTGGCAATAGACCCGTTTCTTTAAAAACTAAAGCTGCGCAATGCGCCAAATATTCTATAGTAGTATCAAATCCCAACGTAGCGAGTTCCTCGCGCGCTGATCTGTACCGTAATTCCGGTTTATCCCCCAGAGTAAATAAAGCTTCATGACAACCACCAAGCGCACCTGCACGTGCAATAGCAAGAACTTCATCAGGCGTTAAATAAGCAGCAGCCCCTCTAATCGGTGGGGCTGCAAAGGTGCAGTAGTGACAGACATCGCGACAGAGCTTAGTTAGCGGAATAAATACTTTGCGTGAATAACTCACGCGCTGACCAAACCCCAACAGTGTGAGCTCGCTAGCTTTATTTAATAGAATAGTTAGGTCTGTTCCTTGGGACAATAACAAGGCTTGCTCGGTCGACAAAGGCTCTGCATCAAGATCACTTGGGAGATCCACATCATGTGCGAGGCTGGGTATTTCTAAACGCAGCGCACTCGCTCCTACAGCCTGTGCAGCATGCAGGTGCACCGCAGCGCTATTCACCCCATAGTGCGGACTAATCTTTGCTGGTAATTTAAGCCACAGGGCATTAGTACCCTGGCCATGACGATCGGGCACGACTAGGACAGATACTTTCTGCGCTTGACGAACAAGTTGATCAATTTCCATTGCGGTAACTTGCGGGGCATCAGCAGCTACTACAAGTACAGCCTCTGTGCTTAGTCCTAAATGATCTAACGCTAATTGCACAGCAGCATTCAAACCCACGCCTTGATCCTGAAGCAGTTCAATACCTGCAGGCAAAATTAAATTATTATCAGGCGTAACAACGAGAATACGATCGATCAGCTCGGCATCCTGCACCGCAGCCAAGACGCGTTGCAACATAGACTGAACCAAAAAGGTACGCCGTTCCGATGAAAGAACCGCAGCCAGACGGGTCTTCCCTTCGCCTAAGGCACGCACCGGTACAATTGCAGTAACTTTCACACCCTGCCCCGCAATTTTTTTGATAAAGCTAATGCGCAGCCGGCTACGCGCTGTTTATCAGCAAGTGTCGTCATTAAAATATCAGTTATCGCGCACGGGATAGGCAAAGACTGAACCTGCTCAGAATCTGCAGTATCTAACACCAACGCATCAATAAAACCTTCGTAATGCCTCAGAATACTTTCAGTAGTCACTGGCACCCCTAACTCTTGCATAATTTTTGCTGTCGGCCCCTTTACAGCACGTCCAAAGATCAATGGTGAGACTGCAACAATCGGCACTCCTGTGGCACGAAGTGCATCGCGCAACCCAGGTACAGCCAAAATAGGATCAATACTCAAATAGGGATTAGAGGGACACAAAATAATAGCCTCTAATGTGCCGCTGGCTAAAATCGTAAGAAAATCAGGACTCAGTACTGCTTCTGTTGCACCATCAAACACAATTTTACGTACGCTCGGTACGCACCGCAATCGTACAAAGTAATCTTGGAATGCTAACCGGCCTTGATTGGTCTCCAACATTGTTGCTACGGTACTATCACTCATCGGTAATATCTGCGATGCCAAACCAAAGCGCTGCGCAAGCCTGGCCATAATTACAGACAAACTCTCACCCGCCTGCAAAGCACGCGTGCGCTCTGCATGCAAAACTAAATCTCGATCGCCTAAGGAAAACCAATCAGGTCCGCCTTGGCGTTTATTTTCAACCATAAACCCAAAGGTTTCATCAGCACGACCCCAGCCTTGCGTGGGATGCACCACGCCACCTAAAGTGTAGAGGACAGTATCTAAGTCAGGACAAATTCGAAACCCAAGATGAGTGAAATCATCTCCCGTATTGACTAATACAGCCAACTCCGAGGCATTCACCGTGTGTGCAAGACCGAGCGCGAGCTTGGCACCTCCGACCCCACCTGAAATTGCCAGTACTGTAGCTGAGCTATTCAAAGAAAAAGATCACCTTTGATCGGCCGTAACAAAGATTGTCCGGATCTAAAGGGAGCAGTTAATTGAACGCCACGCACATGAACGATAGGCGTACTTTGAGCCGCCTCGCCCATAGCAATACCTGCACCGGCAGCCACCGCATCAGCAAGCGCAACTTCAGTAGATTGAACTGTACGACCCTGCCGATCTTTCTCGCCGCGCAAATCAATTAAAGCCGGAAAGTTAGCAACCCCAAGAGCCACATTGACAACACCTTCACGCCACGGGCGACCAAAACTATCGCTCACAATTACGGCGCAACCACCCAATGCGTTACTCAACCGAAATGCAGAGGCATCGCAATCGAGGGGCAATAGCAAAACCGTACCTGCACCCTCTTCGCTAGCGCCCACTACATTGGATCGATCAATCCCAGCATTAGCCATAACAAAGCCACTGCGATGTCGCGTGATCAAGACATGTGGCACCGCGCGAAGTACTTCACTGGACTCTGAGAGAACGGCCTGAACAAAGCGCGGGTCTTTGAGAACAATGGCGGCGAGCTCTATGGCGCGGTTGGAAGGTTCAACGGTGTGTAACTCAAGCGTGCGGCCTTCGGCCTTGGAAATTATTTTTTGGGCAACGACTAATACATCGCTGGTTTTTAGAGATAGCTGCGCCACACCTAATGAGATAAGAATAAGCTGGGCAAGATCTGCACCTTGAAAAATCTCAGGCAGACCCTCTAACGCAGTAAACGCGATCGGCACACGCACCATTTAGTTTACTGCAGGCGGCGTCAAAGAACCGGTGATACGCAAACCCGCACCATCCACGGCATAAGTTTTATTAATGAAGATAAGCACAGAGGTAAGTGCTTCAGCAGCAGCAGAATTCACCAAGGCGCCGCCGTGCAAACCCCGCAGCCCGCACAGCTCTACTAATTCACGAACACTTTCGCGTGCAGCACGATCATCACCAAAAACCAGTACATCGCATTCAATAGTTTCATCAGTAGCTAATTTATGCGCGGCAACATTATGGAATGCCGAAACAACTCGTACGCTTGTACCCAGAATGTTTTGCGCGCGTACTGCAGCACAACCCTCCACAGGTAACTGCACCCGCATAACTTTGGGTGGGACGAGCGGCACAGTGGTATCTACCACAATCTTTCCTTGAACGCCCTCAGCGATTTCACGCAAGGTATTCTCTTGAGAGGCAAAAGGCACGGTGACAATAATAATCTCTCCAGCGGCCGCAGCCTCTGCATTGCTGCCGGCGCCTATACTGCAGCCCAGTTGCACCGATAAGGCGGTGGCTGCAGTGAGTGCTTTAGAAGATTCACGCGAACCAATAATCACTGACTGCCCCGCTCGGGCCAGGCGCCGTGCAATCGCTAAACCAAGCTGACCTGTACCGCCAATGATAGCGATCGAATGAGCCTGAGCATGCATATTTATATTCATAATGGCTATTCTAATGCACCACTGCCATCACTAAGTCAGCGACATTTGTACCAGTGGCACCCGTAATGAATAAATCGCTGCTGGCGTCCAAAACTCGATGTGAATCGTTGTGCGCAAGACCATCAGCCGGATCAACACCTGCAGCCTGTGCTCTAGCCCAGCTTTGCCCATCGACATAGGCTCCTGCTGCATGTGTAGGCCCATCTATCCCATCCGTACCGGCCACTAATACTGTAACACCTACAAAACCAGCGATGCGTTGCGCCAAATGTAGTGCTAACTCTTGGTTACGTCCGCCCAATCCATTGCCTGTGACTTGTACTGTAGGCTCGCCTGCGGCGAGCAAGAGAAGTGGTGCATCATCCGGCCTGCGTGCTTGAAGCAAAAACTTAATCGTAGCCGCTAATTGCGTGGCGTGTACACAGATTGGTCCGTACAGCGTGCGTCCTAAGGACTGCACTACATAACCTGCCGCTTGGGCAGCGAGCACAACAGCGGCCAACGCGTCATCAGCACTGGCTACGACAGTAAAATATTTGCTTGGATCTCCAAGTTCAATGCCTTTAGGTGTCTCAGGAATATCCCCCTGAACTCCAAGTGTTAAATGATTACGTATAGTCGGGGGCACTTGTTCAAGTAAATTTAATTCCTGCAGGCACTGCAAGGCTTCTAAAAAAGTACTGGAATCTGCAACAGTTAAACCAGAACCGATGACCTCAGGTATATCGCCTTGCACATCAGAAATTGCGAAAGTTTGCCAACGCGAGGGTTTTAATCGGCGCGCTAACTGGCCGCCTTTCAAACCAGAGAGATGTTTTCGCACGGTATTAATCTGATTAATATTTGCACCGCTATGCAAAAGTTGGCGTGTTAGAGCGCTTTTGTCTTCTATAGAAACTCCCAAAATAGGCAATGCAAGCAAAGCGGAAGCACCACCGCTTAAAAATATCAAATAAAAGTCAGTCTCCTGCGGATGACCAATGAATTCTAGTAAGGTCTGTGCAGCTTGGAAACTATGAATATCTGGTAAAGGGTGGCCACCGTATACAACCTGTATTTTTTGATATATCAGGTTTTTTCCTTCAGGAAGAATCAGAATACCGTCGGTCAATGCAGCGCTATGACGAGTTAAAAACCCCTCAACTAATGCAGCAGCAGCCTTACCCACGGCAATTAAACGCAAACGGCCACCAGCTTGCAGTACTGGAGGAGTCCAATTAGCTAAAATTGTATGCGCACTCCACAAGTGCTTGCCGTGAACAGCTTGCACAGCAATATTAAAAAAAATCTGTAGATCTTTGCGTACATTCTCAACCACTCATGCACCGCAACCAAAGATTATCCCAATATGCTGCATCCCAAGCCACACCAACCATCCCTAAAACTTCAATCCTGTTATCACGTCGCCAAGCCGTACTTTGCATCTCAATACGGCCTGCCGCCCTTTGCACCAACACCCACTCGTCTTCATCTATACGTAATACAGCTTTAATACGCTCCGTAGCAGGTTCGGCACTCAAGAGGGCCAGCACCCGCGATTCAGAAAAAGCTATTGAACGTGGAAAACACCAACGCGCACCATGACGACCCAAATGCGCAAACTCCAGACGCTCGCCAAGCCCGACAACTACTGCAGGAATCTTTTGCGTTGTCGTTATAGCGTCTGAAGGGAGTAGATCATTATGTGAATGCGCGTGGATATGGGTACTGATGCGGGCAGCTGTACTTGGAGTAGTGTGCCAAGCGCTCTCAGGTAACTTTCCTTGAGTGATAGCACCAACCCAAATTTTAGAGGGGAATAATGCAGCAGCACGACGCTCAAAATCTGCTCGCTCAGCAACAGTTGCACTATCACTCTTTGTCATCACTAGAACATCAGAAATTTCTATGGCTGCGCGCGCCGGTTCTTCTCGGTCAGCCTCAAAGGCAAGCAAACGCTGAGGGTCAATCAAACCAATCACTCTTTCCAACACTAGAGCACCCTGAGCAACATATCCTAAGAGCTCATCAACGATACCAGTTGGATGACCAATACCTGACGGTTCAACAATGATTCGATCTGGGTGCACGTGATCAATAAGATCGCGTAGATTTCGACGAAAGTCATCCTCACCAGCACAACACAGACAACCACCGGGCACCATGCGCACGTCGTAAGCCCCGCGGGCAGCGGCTGCAACTGTCAGCGCATCAATTCCCGCATCACTAAATTCATTCAGCAACACGACCCAATTTTCAGCCACTGGCTTGTGCGCGAGTAAGTGAGTGATCACCGTAGTTTTACCTACTCCAAGTGGCCCTGTAATAACTAAGGTTGGAATCGGTTTTTCCAAATTAGTGACCATCAAAAGAGCTCAATACTCCATACAAGTCAGGGCGACGATCGCGGAATACAAACCAATTAGCTCGCTGCAAAGCAAGGGCTTGCAGATCAAATTTTGCAGTGATAACGACATCACCATGATCATTAGCTTCTGCTATTTTTTCGCCAAGCGCATCGCTGATGAAAGAGGAACCATAAAATCTTAACTGCAGATTCTGAGGATCCCGCATCGAATGCTCTACCCCCCAACGATTTGCGGTAATCAGTGGGATGAGATTAGCCGCAGCATGCCCTTGCTGCGTGCGCTGCCAATGAGCTCGGGAGTCTATGGGCGGTGCGGGCGGCGGCTCACTCCCAATGGCAGTGGGGTAGAACAAAAGCTCAGCACCCTGCAAAGCCATGGCGCGAGCACATTCTGGAAACCACTGATCCCAACAAATACCCACCCCAATACGAGCAAAGTGGGTATCCCATACTTTAAAGCCAGTATCACCAGGACTGAAATAATATTTTTCCTGATAACCAGGTCCGTTAGGAATGTGGGACTTCCTATACACACCAAGCACACTACCATCTGCATCGATGACTGCAACACTATTAAAGTAAGATTGATTTAACTTTTCAAAAAAACTTATAGGCAAAACAACACCAAGCTCAGCAGCGACATTCTTAAAATTATTAATTGCTGGATTATCTTCTAGAGTGCTAGCCAGAGAAAAATTCTGCACATCTTGTTCAATACAAAAATATGGTGTCTCAAATAATTCTTGCAAAAGTATAATATTGGCGCCTGCTGCAGCCGCTTGACGCA
Organism: Gammaproteobacteria bacterium; assembly: GCA_009692285.1. Taxonomy (GTDB): domain Bacteria; phylum Pseudomonadota; class Gammaproteobacteria; order Steroidobacterales; family Steroidobacteraceae; genus UBA964. The sequence goes on from SHZO01000018.1 coordinate 11,132, forward strand.
CTAAGGCCTCAGCCTTATCGATATTGATATGGATATCTGCACAGCAAGAAAACTGCGCAGCCGCAACAGTTACGGTGCGTTGAGAATTTTTAGAATTTATTAACTGCATTTAAGATTTAATACTCTGCAATATCCACCCTTGTGGGTCTGCTAGGGGGGGGTATTGTCTAACATTTCATTTTCTATAGCTGCCACATACCAAGAATTTATTAGCATTTTTATATCTTGCCTGAAACGCTCAACATTGAAGTAATTCGGATTGCAGTCTCTAAAGCACGTAAGCCGGCCTCACCAGTGACTAAGGGCTGAGTGTTGGTACGAATGCATTTGAGAAAATCTTTAACCTCAGACCTTAGAGCATCACTTTGCTCAAAGCTTTGCTCTTCAATAGTCACGGGTAGCTCGCCGACTATAGGCACTGTACTACGTTTTCGTGTGATACTTAAAATACGTTGCTGTAAATCAATTGAGATATAAGCATCATCACGAAATACGCGCAAGCGTCTTTCAGTTTTAAGACTGACACGGCTTGCTGTAACATTTGCAACGCAACCTCCAACGAAGCGAATACGAGCATTTGCAATATCCACCGCATCTGAGAACACTGGCGTGCCTACAGCATCTATAGACTGAATTTCTTGCCCGACAATACTTTGGACAATATCGATGTCGTGAATCATTAAATCCAGTACGACATTAACATCCGTGCCGCGTTCTTTAAAAGGTGCCAACCGTTGACACTCTATAAAACGCGCGCCGATTAGATGCTGCTCTGCCGCCATAATTGCGGGATTAAAACGCTCCAAATGCCCGACCTGTAAAACACATCTAGCACGAGCAGCACGCGTGATCAGTTCCTGCGCTTGCGCAACTGTTTCTGTGATCGGCTTCTCAACTAATACATGAATACCGGCCTGAAGAAAATCACAGGCAATAGCGAAATGCGCAGGCGTTGTGGTCACGATACTCACCGCATCAACTTTGCCCAATAAGTCACGATGATCAGCCAAAGCATTGGTACTGAGCTCCTGCGCTAAAGCAGTACAAGCTTCCGATCGTGGGTCTACAACTGCAACTAAAGAACAGCCCGCCTCGGTAGCATATTTTTGCGCATGAAAACGACCCAAATAGCCTGCGCCGATGACTGCCGCTCGAATCTCTCTCATGGTTATAATGCCCTCATGGCACGTAATGAATTAAAATTTTTACTTATAGGACTTGCAGTCGGCGCTGTAATTCTGCCATCACTAATCTGGACTGTGGGCAATGCATTCTTAGGTCCTTATGCTAACGGCAGTGTTTTTGCATTCTGGAGCGACTTTATTTTTCAACTTATCTCAGGCTCCATCTCAGCATTTGTTGTTTTACTAGCTCCCTATACTCTGTTCACCTTGGCGCGATTGCTTTTAAACTACGCTCGCGCGCGGCCCTAAACTCGCTACTTGGCAACCAATTCGGAAAGTCGTGCCCATTAGCGATTGAATTGCCCACAGAATACAACAACTCAATATTTTGTATAGCCCCACGCCAGTCCATGCCAGGGCGATATTCATCTGAGGTTTTGTGGTAATTATTAGCGGTATAGTACGCGCGTTGCTCTTTCCCCCAAGCCTTGCCATGCTCTAGATCCTCTACACCTGACTCAAGATACAAAGCAGGAACCCCAGCTTTTGCAAAATTGAAATGATCAGAGCGAAAGAACATCCCTTTTTCTGGGGTCGGTTCTTGACTTAAGCGTCGCGATTGCCGACTCGCCGCCTTAGCTAAATAAGACTCTAAATTAGAAGCGCCAAATCCGACCACCGTAACATCACGCGTGGGGCCGCCGGTATGCCATGAATCCATGTTCAGCGCAGCCACCGTTTGGGCGAGTGGCAATATGGGGTTTGCCACATAATAGGCAGAGCCTAGCAAACCGCATTCCTCGCAAGTAAGACCTAAGAACACCACTGTGCGCTTTGGTGCGCGCCGCTGCTTGCTAAAAGATTGAGCAATCGAGAGCAAACCAGCTGTGCCTGAAGCATTATCCACTGCACCATTAAAAATATTATCGCCTCCGCGCGATAGCGTACGACCAAGGTGATCCCAGTGCGCCATGTAAATTACATATTCGTTAGGATATTTGCTACCTGGAATCATCGCCATCACATTCGGGGATAATGATTTTCGAATGGCATTGTGCACAGTAGCACTTGCCGTTTGTTTTAACGGAATAGATTTAAATCCAGGCTGACTCGCCGCAATTAATAATTCTTGGTAGCTATATCCATTCTCTTTAAAAAGGACATCGCTCTGCTCATGGGTTATCCAGCCTTCGATTGCCACATGACTATCATTATCATTGAGAGAAACTATCCCTAACTGGGGACCTGTCCAGCCGTTTTGCACTGTCTCCCAAGGATAAGCAGCAGGTTCTTCATCATGAATGATGAGAGCGCCTGCTGCACCTTGCCGAGCAGCCTCTTCAAACTTATAAGTCCAGCGACCGTAGTACGTCATCGCTTTGCCACGAAAGATTGATTCATCTTTAGTCGCAAAACCTGGATCGTTAATAAGTATTACAGCAGTCTTGCCATGCATGTCGAGGCCAGCGTAATCGTTCCAACCATATTCAGGTGCGACAACACCATGGCCCACAAAAACTAAGGGGCTATCGGTAATTGCCATCTCTTTCTGGACGCGCTTGGTTCCAATAACCATATCACGAACATACTGCAGTTCGTGATCACCTAACCGTAAACTAGCGTCTGTTCCGGCCGTAATTTCAACAAAAGGCACTTGTTGTAAAAAAGAATCTCCATTACCGGGCTTCAAACCTAATGCTTTAAATTGGTTAACGATGTAATCAACTGTTTTACGTCCCCCTTCAGTAGCGGGTTTGCGACCTTCAAATTCGTCTGAGGCTAATTTAGCCAAATAAGTTTCATAGCCCACTGTCGAAATAACCGAGGATGTCTGCGAATAACCAACAGGATTAGAGGCTAAAAGTAAGAAAAAAAACGTACTGGCTATCACATGTGAAATTTTAAAATGGCTTGATTGAATCATTTTTCGTTATCCTAAAAAGAGATTAAAGGCTCATACTCTAGGAACAGGCCAGAGCCACCAAGCCAAAACAACTAACAGGAGCCCAAGAACGCATTGCGCGCTACGAGCCCAATATCGAGATCGTATTTCACCATAAAATGCTGCTGCAGCTGATCCGGCAACGATAACCGCACCAAGCAGTGCGCGCAAAAGTGGTGGGTATTCTTCCGCAGTACGGGTGTAAAATTCAGGTAGAAATAAAAAAACAACTAAAGTCATCGCAAGGCCCAAGGAGATCGACACCGCCGAACCCATTACAATTCCAAGAAGCATGGCCAACGGGTGCATCGAATGTCCTCAAGTTTAAGAATGCTCTTGAAGGCGCGACCCGCGCCCACTAGTCTTACCAGTAGTTTACAGGAACTATCCGTATTATGAGCCCACCCGTTACACGCCCGACCAGCTTGTTTGCTGCCTCCGCCCTATGCTTGACCATGTTGGCCTTGGGGAGCTCAACACGCCTGACTGCAAGCACATCATTACTTGCATCAGGCTCGATTGCCCCGAGCCCGCGCGACCGGATGATTGCCCGCCAAGTAGGGTCATTGCTTGAGGAGGCGCACTTCAACCGCCAAAAAATAAACGATACCCTCTCCCCAATGATCATGGACAAGTTTATTGACAGTATGGATAGCCAACGTAGCTACTTTCTGGCCGCTGATATTGCTGAATTTGAAACACAGCGCCAACGCTTTGATGACATGATCCACACGGGTGACATTGAACCAGCATATGCGATTTTCGCGCGCTATCAAAAGCGCAACCGTGAGCGGGTTCGTTATGCCATGAGCTTGCTAGCTAAAGAACCAGATTTCACTCTTACAGACAATCTTATTTTTGACCGTGAAAAAAATATTTTTGCGAAAAATACAGGAGAGCTTAATGAACTATGGCGCCAACGAGTAAAGAACGACTCCTTATCTTTAATTCTAGCTGGAAAATCTTGGTCTGAAGCACGTACGGTCTTAAATGAACGTTACGAGAGAGTTCTAAAACGTATTGAACAAACAAAATCAGAGGAAGTCCTCGAAGTATTTCTCAATGCTTACACACGTAATTTTGACCCTCATTCTAATTTTTTTTCGCCACGTAACTCAGAAGAATATAAGATTCAGATGAGTTTAAATTACGATGGTATTGGTGCAACACTTCAATTAGCAGATGACTATGTCACCGTAGTGAATCTAATTGAAGGAGGCACTGCTTCTACTGCGGGAAGCATTAAGCCCAAAGACCGGATTACTGCAGTCGGTCAAGATCATAATGGCGCTCTAGTGGATGTTATTGGTTGGCGTATTGATGATGTCGTGCAACTAATCCGCGGCAAAGGCGGCACAATTGTTAGGCTACAAATTTTACCCGCTGGCGCAGCGCCCGGAAGCGCAGAGAGAACAGTAGAGCTGACTCGCGGCAAAGTTACACTTGAGTCACAAGCTGCAAGCAAAGAAACTAAAATAACGCAACGAGGAAATAAAAAATTAAAAATTGGCGTGATTAGCGTCCCAGGTTTTTACTCAGACTACGAAGCACAGAGAGCCGGTGACGAAAATTTTCGCAGTACTACGCGCGATGTTAAGCGTTTAATCGAAGATTTATCTAAAGAGAATATCGATGGTCTTGTTATCGACTTACGAGGCGATGGTGGCGGCTTTCTCCCCGAAGCCCAATCATTGACTGGATTGTTCATTAATGAAGGTCCTGTGGTGCAGGTAAAACTTTCCAATGGTGAGAAAGAAATTTTGGATGATCCAGATAAAGGCGTGGCGTATGACGGGCCATTGGTAGTGTTGATAGATAGATTCAGCGCCTCCGCCTCTGAAATATTTGCAGGTGCTATTCAAGACTACAAACGTGGTCTTGTCGTTGGCCAACGCTCCTTCGGCAAAGGCACTGTGCAAAGTATGCTGCCATTATCGCGCTGGAATTCACGCCCTGTGAATGGTCAAATTACCGTAACTATTGGCAAGTTCTACCGAATAACCGGCGAGAGCACGCAACACCGGGGCGTAGAACCAGATATCGCACTTGCTTCACCTTTAAGCTTAGAAGATGTTGGCGAGAGTGCATTACCGAATGCGCTACCTTGGGATCAGATTGAGCCAGCTCCATTTCTGGCTCAGGGACCATCGCTACCAGATATTGCTCAGCTATCTGCAGCACTTGATGTTCGTATAAGCAATAATAAAAACTACAAAGCCTTGCTCTCGGATATCGCAGCCTTAAATAATCTGCGCAAACAAAAAACAATCTCTCTAAATATTAGTGAACGCCGCGCAGAGTATGCGCGCTTAGAGAATGATCGTTTAACTCGCGAAAACGATCGACGCGCACTACGTGGCTTACCTGCTTTAAAAGCTCTGACTGATATAGAGAGTGAAGACACTAAACCAAAAGACATAATCGATGCTGTGCTCGAACAAACGGTTGAGATAATAAGTGATGTAATAACTGCCACACCCCTGCCACTCAAGCACAACGCAGAGTGTGGCCGCGCTCGACGCAGTACTCCAACCATTTGTTAAGCATGACATTCCTTTGCCATCGTTGCGCAAGTTGTAGTTGAGGCTCACAGGATGGTGCGTACCACGCCAAAGCTTCTGCTAAGCGTGCATCATGATAGATGCGCACTTGCATATCTGGTGCGCTACCGGGGTGAGAAAAATCAATGTCTTTTACAGATTTTTCAAAGGTCTCGTCAAAGCGGTAGGTAAGCTCAAATGTTGTGGTGTAAGGCGAGCGCTGCCCCACAATTAAGGCAAGCTCACAATCACCGTTGACATGTGAATGTCGCTCGCCACTGAGTTGCCGCAAATCACCGACTAAGTTGCATAAGCGTAAATGATTGCTCTCATACAGACTCATTAACGACATGAAACTTTGGGGCCAAGCGCGCCAACTCGTTGGAAAAACAGAATCATCAAGGTCGTACACGACGCTCAATACCCGTAGCTTCCAAAATACGCGCAGAAATTTCTTCAATCGAACATTCAGTTGTGTCCAGCCGCGGAATGTTATGCCTCTGAAACATAGCTTCTGCCGCTCGAAGTTCAAATTGCACCTGCGGAGCTGAGCAATAGCGGCTATTTGGGCGGCGTTCCTGTCTGATTTGTTGCAAGCGTCCAGCGCCAATAGTTAAACCATACAATCTATCGCTATGCGACTGTAATGTGCGCGGTAACTCGCTGGATTCCAAGTCATCATCGGTCAGCGGATAATTTGCCGCAAAAACTCCATACTGCATAGCCAAATACAAACAAGTAGGCGTTTTCCCGGAACGAGAAACGCCCACTAAAATTACATCTGCGCGTGCATAATCACGATCTGAGCCATCATCATTTGCGAGCGCAAAATTAGTCGCGTCAATACGTATGGCATACGCCGTGGAATCTGCCATACCATGGGCTAAGCCCTGATCGTGAGAAGAACGCGTTCCAAGCTCGTGTTCCATACGACCCACAAAAGCATCAAAAAAATCTAAGTAAAGTACGTGACTCGAATTAAATATATTGCGAATTTCATCTTGTAATAATGTGCCAAAAACTAATGGTTTTTGACCATTTTCTGCAGCAATAGCCTCGATTCGGGTACACGCATCAGTTGCTTTAGCCACACTTGAGATAAAGGGCAAGGTAACGGCTTTAAATTTCAAACTAGAAAATTGAGTTAAAAGACTATGGCCCATTGTCTCCGCAGTGACGCCGGTATGATCTGATACAAAAAAAACCATTCTTTCTTTCACAATTGAGAACTCCGCCGCTGCTATTTAAAGATAATATATGTTCTTTAGTGTTTCACTGCTTTGGTAGATGGGCAAGCCCCCCTTTGCCGATAACTAGGATAAAGACATGCTCCAGTACGTTGTTCCTTTTGAATCCTTGAAAATGACAGATATAGCAGTAGTAGGAGGCAAAAATGCCTCTATTGGCGAGATGATTGGTTCAATGACTCGCTTGGGTATTAAAGTTCCTGGAGGGTTCGCCACTACAGCGACAGCTTACCGTGCACTACTGGCACAAGATGGTCTGGATACACGTATAGGCGCCCTACTAGCTAATTTAGATGTGGATAATGTAGTACGACTCGCTGAGGTGGGCTCAACAATCCGTAACTGGATACTCAAGGCACCCTTGCACCCACATTTTGAAAAAGCAGTCCTTGAGGGGTACCGCGCTTTTGGCCCAAACACAGAAGTCGCCGTACGCTCCTCGGCAACAGCAGAGGACTTACCAGAGGCTTCTTTCGCTGGACAACAAGAAACTTTTCTGAATGTTTGTGGTGAACAAGAAGTCATCAAAGCTATGCGCAAAGTATTTGCTTCACTGTTTAATGACCGTGCCATTGCATACCGTGTTCATCAAAATTTTGACCACACACAAGTCGCTCTCTCTGTAGGTATTCAAAAAATGGTGCGCTCCGATCTGGGAGCTAGCGGGGTTATCTTCACTCTAGATACGGATTCTGGATTCCGCGATGTGGTTTTTATCACGGCCTCTTGGGGCTTGGGAGAAACCGTCGTACAAGGCGCGGTGAATCCTGACGAGTTTTATTTATATAAACCAAACGTACGCGCAAATCGCCCTGCAGTGCTTCGGCGTAATCTCGGCAGCAAAGCTATCAAGATGGTCTATGGCAAATCCGGTAACAGCGAACGTGTGCGCACCGTAGATGTACTTGAAACGGACCGCAATCGGTTTTGTCTTGATGAGAGCGACCTCATACAGCTAGCAAAGCAAGCACTTATCATCGAAGAACACTACGGTCGACCAATGGATATCGAGTGGGGTAAAGATGGCGACACCGGCGAGCTTTATATTTTACAAGCACGTCCTGAAACTGTTCAAAGTCGTACGGGTCGCACCATTCAACGCTACACCCTTCGTGCTCGCTCGACTGTGCTGACCACAGGTCGTAGCATCGGACAAAGAATTGGCGGAGGTCCAGCGCGAATAATTTCTAGTATTTCACAAATGTCGCGCGTTCAAGCAGGTGATGTGCTCGTTACAGACATGACCGATCCAGACTGGGAACCAGTCATGAAACGAGCAGCCGCAATTGTAACCAACCGTGGAGGCCGTACCTGCCATGCCGCAATTATTGCACGCGAACTTGGTATACCAGCAATTGTAGGTTGCGGCGATGCAACCAGCATTATTCGCGAAGGCCAATTGATCACGGCCTCCTGCGCCGAAGGTGATACCGGCTTTGTTTATGATGGCGCATTAGATTATGAACAACGTCAAATTGAACTCGATACTCTACCTGAGATTCCAATTAAAATAATGATGAATGTCGGCAACCCCGACCGGGCTTTTGACTTTGCCGGTATACCACATCAAGGCGTGGGTTTAGCTCGACTAGAATTTATCATCAACCGCATGATTGGCGTACATCCGCGCGCTCTACTCGACTTTGACCAACTCGAGACAAAATTACGCGAACAAATCCGAAAGCAAATGAATGGTTATTCAGATCCTGTTAGATTTTATGTTGAAAAACTATCAGAGGGTATTTCTCAAATTGCAGCGGCTTTTTCACCAGAACCGGTAATTGTGCGGCTCTCTGATTTTAAATCTAATGAGTATGCTAATCTAATCGGAGGTTACCTCTATGAACCAAAAGAAGAAAACCCTATGCTTGGTTTTCGTGGTGCGGCACGCTATATCGATAAATCCTTTCGCCCCTGCTTCGAACTAGAATGCCAGGCGTTACGCTGGGTACGTAACGAGATGGGCCTAACTAATGTTTGGGTCATGGTGCCCTTTGTACGCACACTCACCGAAGCACGACAAGTCACTGAACTTTTAGCCGCTAATGGATTAAAACGTGGTGATAACAGTCTAAGAATTATAATGATGTGTGAATTGCCTTCTAATGCGGTTCTTGCCGATGAGTTTTTAGAATTCTTTGATGGCATGTCCATCGGCTCGAACGATATGACACAACTCACATTAGGCGTTGATCGCGACTCTGGGATTGTAGCCAAACTCTTTGATGAGCGTGACCCTGCTGTCAAAGCCATGCTAGCCATGGCAATTGCTGCGTGTCGTCGTGCCAATAAATACATAGGTATTTGTGGGCAAGGTCCTTCGGATCATCCAGAGCTTGCCCGATGGTTGCTTGATCAAGGTATCGATAGTCTGAGCCTAAACCCTGACACCGTCGTGGAAACCTGGCTTAACCTAGCGCAGCCACTCAAGCGCTCAACCCCTTTAGAGATTTAGCACTCAAGAACTTAAAAAAGGGCATCTGGACAAATCCACGTTACCGCCTGAAATTACTATGCCAATACTTTGCCCAGGCTCACCGAGACGACCCTCCAGCAGCGCTGCAACCGGAACTGCGGAGGAAGGCTCGATCAATAATCGAAAATCCTCTAGTACCACACGTAACGCACGACTGATTGATTGTTCACTAACGGTGAGTACGTCATCGACATTTTTCTTCAGCAACGCAAACGGGAGGATGCCAATCGAACCGCGAAGGCCATCGGCAATCGTGGGCGGAGAACCTTGGACACCCTGTCTTTGGCCACTCTTGAAAGAACGGAAACTGTCATCAGCTAACTCAGGCTCAACCCCCACAACTCTGCATTGAGGCACCATGGCACGCGCAGCTAAGGCAGTGCCAGCCAACAAACCACCGCCACCCACCGGCGTAGCAAGCAATTGCAGATTAGGATACTCAGCCAATAATTCCAACGCAGCAGTTCCCTGCCCAGCGATTACACGCGCATCATCAAATGGATGCACGACCTGCGCTCCGGTGCTGAGAACGATTGTGGCCAAAGCCGCTTCCCGCGCCGCCAAACCGGGTGCGCAAGACACCAACTCTGCGCCCTCGGCAATGATCGAAGCTATTTTGACAACTGAACTATCCGTTGGCACAACAACAATGCAACGCCAACCAAGCTCGCGCGCCGCACGCGCCAGTGCTGCGCCATGATTACCCGATGAGTGTGTCGCAACTACTTGAGAAACTCCAGAAGACATTTGTAACAAAGCGTTCATCGCACCACGAAATTTAAAGGCGCCCATGTGCTGCAGGTTTTCACATTTAAAAAACACCTGACGATTCACCCGTACTTCAAATTTTGGCGAGCGCATGACCGGGGTACGAAGAACATACCCCTGTAAACGCCCCGCTGCTGCAACGACATCAGAAAAAGAAGGGAGATCTGTAGCGCTCATACTTCAGCAGCCTACACGCAACTCAGGTAAAAATAATT
>SHZO01000019.1 GCA_009692285.1 Gammaproteobacteria bacterium
GGCACGCTTGATTGCTGCTTCGACCTTGTCTTTAGGCATGTTCACAGCGCGGGCATTTTGTAAAATACGGCGCAAGGTTGGATTTGCTTGTGGGTCAGGTCCGCCTGATTTAACAGACATATTAATATCTTTAGAAATACGTGCGAATTGCTTGGCCATACGATTCCAGCGCGCAAACATGGCATGTTTTCTAACTTCAAAAATGCGACCCATCGCGGCACGCTCCTAAAAGACTTACAAGGCACTAATGGTAACCTCCTATAGGCTAAAGAGGCTATGATTAGCTAGCTAAGTGTAATAATCAGAGAGTTCTATGGTCGCAACTTTAAGTCAGCTCTATAAACCTAATCATGATGAGGCTGCACGTCAGAGATTTATTGGTGTTTTAAAGAGTTTTGCAAATGGTTCGCTTGAGGAGCAATTAGCTGAACGTTATGAACAAGTACTTAAAAAAAACTTCGAGCTTGAAGTAGGGCATAGTCCTGCAGATCGCAGTGAGGCTCGTTCATTATTTGAGGCTGATCCGCTCTACCAACTCTGGGGTTCCATGGTTTTTACTTCTCAGGGTTTGATGTGGGAGACTGTAGGATCGACTTGCAAGCGAATTAAGGATTTATTTGAGGCTCGTGCTCAGCGAGTCACCGTCAATCCACGGGGTACACTCTCACTTAATCCTAGCCTGGAGATTCCTGAACCTATCGCCAGTACAGAGATACACCGACAGCCTGGTGGTTATTTTGCTAGCACCGGGCCTAACGATTTAAAGACTGCTTTAATCTATTTTGGTACGTTGGAGCTTTATCGAGCAGCAAAAGGCTTAACTGCGCATGCCCCGGTTGGAGAACCTGGAATTGGTCGATTTGTTATGCAGGTGGCAAAGCGAGATTTTCCAAATCTAAGGCCGCTGCGTATTCTAGAGCTAGGCTGTGGTACTGGAATCGACACTATCGCTTTAAAAGAAGCTTACCCAGATGCAGAAGTTCATGGTCTCGATTTGTCTGCCCCATTTGTAAAGTTTGCGCATGCTTGGGCAGAGGAGTCTGGCGTGATCTTGCACTTTAAACAGGCTGATGCTCAAGCTACCGGTTACCCAGATGGTTACTTTGATTTAATTGTATCACATATTTTATTTCACGAAACTTGGCACAATATTGCACCTAAGATTTTTTCAGAGGCGCGAAGGCTATTGATTTCAGGCGGGGTATTTCTCAATGCCGACGTGCCTTACCAACCGGCGCGACTCACTATTCCTAAGCAAGTTACAAACGACTGGCAAGTTCGTAATAACGGCGAACCATTTTGGACTGGTTTTGCTGATACTGATGTCCCCTCTATCTTGCGAGATGCCGGGTTTAAAGATAATGAGGTGTTTTCGTACTATGAGCCTTTAGGGATTGGCTATTATTATTTCTTTGGTGGCCAGAAAAAATGACCAAAACATCTGGCCCTAAGCAACATCTGGATACTGTTGACGTGTCCCAATTAGTAGCAGTTACATTGCGCTTAGCAATGGAAGTAAGTGCTTTGCGAGAGCGTGTATTAACTCATGAGGCATTGTTAAAAAAACATAATTTACTTGATACCGATGCGGTTAATGACTATGTACCTACTGCTGCAGAAGTTGCCGAGCGCAAGGGAGTAAATCGCTCATTGATTGAGGCATTAGCCCGCGATCTTGCGCCTTAAAATAGGTAGTCCTTCAGGTATCTGGTAAGTCAGTAATCTTGTTAGTAGAGCCGCGATTTACCACAATAGCTTTAGTTTTGAGGTAGCGGGCAATACCGGCAGTTCCCATTCGTGATCGACCTAGCCCCGAGAAGCCGAATCCTTCCCATTCAAAGTCACTGACATAACTTGACATTGAAATATCGTTGATGCTGATAAACCCCGCTTCTAGTTTTCGAGCAATACTTAAGGCTTCTTCTTCACTGCCAGCAAATACATTTGCCGATAGGCCATAGTCAGTTTCATTTGCTAAATTTATTGCAGCATTGAGCGTATCAAATGCCATTACTGGTATCACAGGACCAAATGTTTCTTCATTCATAATGCGCATTGAATGATCTACTTGTGATAGCAAAGTTGGTTCGCACCATAGTCCACCCCGTTCAATAATATTGCCGCCGGCTTCCAGCTTAGCTCCCTTAGCAAGAGCATCCATAATGTGATCACGTACTATCTCGGCTTGACGCGCCATGATGAACGGTCCGATATGTCCATGTGGGTCATATGCTGTAATTTTTACATCGGTTATTCTTGTGCGCAGAAGGTTTAGAAAATTATTATGTACACTACGCGCTACATATACTCGCTCTAAAGACTGACAAGCTTGACCTGTGGCAGTAATAGAGCTGCGCACTACAGTATTGGCCGCACGTGATAAATCCGCGTCTGCTGTAATAATTACAGCATCTTTGCCACCAAGCTCCAAGAAAGCCGGGATAAAACGTCGTGCAGCATGTTCTGCCACAATCCGTCCGGTACTCACGCTACCTGTGCATACTACTGCATCGATATGCTCCATGAGCGCTGCTCCGGTACTGCCTGGCCCACGAATAATGCGAGTTACGGCTGCTATTTCTGGTACAAGCGAGAATATTTTTTTTAAAGGATCGATGTAGCGTGGTGTAATTTCACTCGGTTTTAATACGACTGCGCAGCCGGCCAGCAATGCAGGTATTGAGTCAATCATTGATAGCACCAATGGAAAATTCCAAGGTGCAATAATCCCAACTAAGGGGTAGGGTAGATATTGCTGCTGACCAAAGATACTGGGTATGGCAGTTGAGCACCAATAGGCTTCCTGAAAAACCACAAGGGCATTTTTTATGCTTGTAGTGATGATGCTCTGCATGGCTTGAATTTCAACGTGAGTGATACGTTGCCGGCCAGTATCAGTTGATAGCGCTTTGAATAATGCTAGCTTTTCTTGGGTAAAGACTTCACCGAGTTCGCGTAGTGCTGCAATTCGACCAGTTATACCGAGCGCCTGCCATTTGGGTTGTGCCATTTTAAGTTCAATGCAGGCTTGTTTTATTTCCTCTGCTGAGGTTATCTCAAAGCGATAGTCTGATTGCCCAGTAAATGGGTTACGTGCGTTTATATATTCACTAGGCATATTAGGATTGCGTGAAATGCATATTTTAAGTTCGGTGCAGTTTAGTCTACACTCCTCTGCCGGTTCGCTAAGAACAAAATAACTTAACACTCCCTGCTTTTGGGTCTTGGCAGCCACGACTGTTATCGGTATGGTGTCTAACCTATATAGTCTCTACAGTGGTTTGGATTTGGTCCCTGTCACGCCTTACTTTGTGAGTTTTTTATGGATTTTCAATTAAAACAACATGGCCGAGCCGCGATTCATTTTCTCGCTGATTTAGGCGTAGCTACCGGTAAGTTACGTGCTAAAGTTGACGCAGAGATTTTGGCTCATGGTTTAAATGAGCAGACTCTGGCAGTTGATCTTGATGAACGACTCCGTCAGGTTGATGAGGCCTTAGCGACTTCCTCTGCAGCCGCTGCAATGGCGGTTCTTGGTGAGTATAGTGGAGTTAATCACGGTCGTGTCGCAGCTGCGGCTTTTGATGCTATTAAAAGCGATATTGAGCCTGCATTGCGCAACCTCATGCAAGGGCCAACTATGATTGAATCGCTGCCGGGAGAGCGACGTCCAGCATATGCTGATTTAGCCTGGATCCATCGGACGACCGGAGGTTGGGACGGCCATGCTTATCAAGGTTTCGTACATGGGGAGCTTATTCACCGCGAATATGTAGCCCGTAATTATCCAGGCGATATTTTTGCACAACGTCGTCAGATTCTCTCCGTTTTACCACGCAATAATTATCAAAAAATATTTGAGATTGGCACTAGTAGTGGTCATTATACACAGCAACTCGCCAATGAATTTCCAAAGGCTCAAATCTGGGGATGTGATCCTTCTGAGCGAATGCTCGAGCAAGCTCAGCGTATTGCAAACGAACAAAAATTTAAGTGGCGTTTATTTGTTGGATCTGGCGAGGCTACTGGTTTTGAAGCGGAGAGTTTCGATCTCGTAACTTCATATATCGTGCTTCATGAGATTCCTGCGGAAGCAACTGACGCTCAATTTCGTGAGGCATTTCGTTTGCTACGTCCCGATGGCGATATTCTATTCACTGATGTTACGCGTTATTCGGCTCTTGATAAAAGGGCCGTGCGTTGGGCGGAGTACAATGCGGTCAATGGTGGCGAGCCGTTCTGGCGTGAAGCTGCAAGTATTGATCTTGCAGCTGCCGCACGCGCTGCAGGTTTTGTAGATGTCCGTTCGGAGGGTTTTTCTGGGGCTGTTTATCCATGGTTTGTGTATGGACGTAAACCAAAATGAAGAATGAAATTTTAACCCCAAATGATTCTGCCGTTAGAGGAGATCGTGCTACACAGTTAGCGCTAATGCTTGCGCGTGAATTATGGACTGTCAAAGATCGCTTGGTAATATTAGAGTCTGTCCTCTCTAAGGAGGGCGTCTCCTTGCCGAATATTATTGATCGACATATGCTATCTGCAGATGAAAAAAAACTTCTCGATGCTGATCGAGCGCGTTTTGTTGCTGAGATTGTCGCTGCATTAGAAAAGCCAGGTGATCGTCAGCGTTAAGTGCTTATTAAGTATTGATAATACGCTATTAACTAACACCTAGTAATAAGCGGTAATTTTTTTGAGTAGTCGAGGCTTATTATGTTTGATCTAAACATCTATTTTTATGGGTTCGTTATTCTAGCTTTGGCAGCTGTATTTGTGTGGGGTGTCTCTCTTTATCGGCATAATGTTGATATTGTTGATAGTTTGTGGTCTTTGCTATTTCTATTTGCCGCCCTCACCTATGTATATAACACTGCGTTGATTAGTTTGCGTGCGAACTTGCTATTAGGATTAGTCGCTATTTGGGCGCTTCGTCTTTGTATTTATCTCACCGCTCGTAATTGGGGGCATGAAGAAGACCGCCGTTATCAGGCAATTCGTCGTCGGCATGAGCCAGGATTTGCTTTCTCTAGCGTCTACCGTATTTTTTTATTTCAAGCTGTGCTTGCTTGGTTTATTTCGCTACCGTTACTCGGAGCAATCTTAAGTGCAGCACCCTTTGGCATATTGGACTATCTAGGTATATCTCTGTGGGTAATTGGTTTCATCTTTGAGGCTGTAGGTGATTGGCAGTTGTCTGTCTTTAAAAGAAATCCTGCAAATGCTGGGCAAGTTATGAATCAAGGCCTTTGGCGTTATACACGCCACCCAAATTACTTTGGCGATTTTTGCGTTTGGTGGGGGTTTTATCTCATGGCATTGAGTGCAGGAGCATGGTGGAGCATTATTGGCCCGATGCTTATGAGTATGCTATTGCTAAAGGTTTCAGGCGTAACGCTATTAGAGCGAGACATTGGCAAACGTAGGCCTGCTTATGCCGAGTATATCCAGCGCACTAACGCGTTTTTTCCAGGTGTACCCCGGAGTTAAAGCCGGGTCTTAGTGAAGAGTTTAGTTGCGCGAGGCTCGCTTGCGGTCTGCTTCTTTCAAGAAGCGCTTTCGCAAACGAATGGATTCTGGAGTGACTTCAACTAATTCATCATCATTGATGAATTCAACCGCGTACTCCAAGGTAATTGGAATAGGTGTAGTTAGTAGCACGGCATCTTCTTTTCCTTGATTGCGTACATTAGTCAGTTTCTTTTCTTTAACTGGATTAACTACAAGGTCATTTTCTCGACTATGAATGCCAATAATCATACCTTCATAGACCTTGGACCCGTGAGAGGCAAACAATCGACCACGTTCTTGTAGTGTAAAGAGCGAGTAAGCAACCGCTTCGCCGTTTTCATTACTGATTAGAACCCCGTTATGACGCTCAGGGATATCCCCTTTGACCACGTCGTAGCCATCAAAGATATGACTCATAAGACCGGTGCCACGAGTCATAGTCATAAACTCACCTTGAAAGCCAATTAAACCTCGTGCTGGTACACGATATTCAAGTCGCACTCGACCTTGTCCTCGCCCGGTGGGGTCTCCTTCAATGACCATATCTAATAATTCTCCGCGGCGGATACCAAGCTCTGACATTACTCCACCTTGGAGACCCTCATCGATGTCGATAGTAAGTGCTTCAAAAGGCTCTTGCATCACCCCATCAACGATGCGTTTTAGAACTTGTGGTTTACCTACGGCAAGCTCAAATCCTTCGCGTCGCATATTCTCAACTAAGATAGTTAAATGTAACTCGCCACGTCCAGAGACGCGGAAGATGTCAGCATCTGCAGTTTCATCTACTCGAAGAGCTACGTTACTTTGCAGTTCACGCATGAGACGATCGCGAATTTGCCGGCTGGTGACAAACTTGCCTTCTCGTCCTGCCAGTGGCGAAGTATTCACCTGAAAAGTCATAGCCAGAGTGGGCTCGTCAATTTTTATCGGTGGTAACCCTTGAGGCGCTTCGATGTCACAAATCGTAATGCCGATGTTAATGTCATCGATCCCAGTCACTGCGACGATGTCCCCCGCATAGGCTTCATCAACTTGGATACGCTCTAGACCACGGAAGGTGAGCACTTGTGCGATTTTGCCGGTGCCGCGATCTTGATTGCCCCAGCGTAGCGAAACATTTTTGCCGCTCTTAAGAGTGCCGCGCAGGATGCGACCAATGCCGATACGGCCCACATAGGAGTTGTAATCCAATTGCGAAATTTGTAGCTGCAAGGGTGCATTAATTTCAATTGGCGGCGGTGGTATATGTGCCAGCACTGCATCGAACAGTGTATGCATGTTAGGTTCAGAGTTTTCTAGGTCAAGCGTAGCCCAACCTTGTAGGGCAGAGGCGTAGACAATTGGGAAATCTAGTTGCGTATCTGTAGCGCCAAGTTTGTCAAAGAGCTCAAAGGTGCGATCCACTACCCAGTTTGGTCGTGCACCGGGGCGGTCCACTTTATTGACAATAACAATTGCTTTTAAGCCTAAAGCCAGTGCTTTGCGAGTGACAAAGCGCGTTTGTGGCATTGGCCCTTCGACCGCATCTACCAACAGTAATACCCCATCGACCATTGAGAGTACGCGCTCCACTTCACCGCCAAAGTCAGCATGCCCTGGTGTGTCGACGATATTTATACGTGTGCCGCGGTACTCGATAGCGCAGTTCTTAGCTAAAATTGTAATGCCACGCTCGCGTTCAATCGCATTCGAGTCCATAACACGTTCGCCGATGCGTTCATGCGCTGCAAATGTGCCGGATTGCTTGAGTAAGCAGTCCACCAAAGTCGTCTTGCCGTGATCAACGTGTGCAATGATGGCGATATTGCGAATCGGACGAGCGTTAGACATGGCGTAGAACCGGCAAAAAAGGTCGCGAAGCGTACCAGAGCGCGGTCTCGGTTGCGACTTTAGGTTGCCACTTTGATGCTCATTTAAGTTAAATTAGCCTCTCACACAATAGTTTTAGGAGCTTTATCAATGTTATCAGACTTTATCGCACCTCAATTTCGAATAATTCTTGCGATGTCTCTAATTTGCGCCGCAAGTCCCGCACTGGCTCAAGAGAGTCGTGCTGCTCGTCAGATCAAGTACCGTGTAGCAGCTTATGAAGTCTTGGGTGCCCAGGCGGCGGTTATGGGCGGCATGAGCTCAGGCCGGATCCCTTATGACGCCAAAGCTTTCCAATTGGCTGCTGAGCGCGCTGCATTTATGGCAACGGTTGTGCCAGATTTGTTTCCTGTTGGTTCTGATGCTGCTTCCGCACCTGGAGTTAAAACTCAAGCTAAACCTGATATTTGGCAGAATTTGCCTGATTTCGAAAAGCTCATGAAAAATTTGCAGTTGAAATCAGCTGCGCTTGTTGTGGCAGCCAAAGCAGGTAATCTTGAGAGCGCTAAGGTTGGGTTTGATGCTCTGCGTGGTGCTTGCAAAGCTTGTCACGATAAATACAAGGTCCCAGATTGATTGATTCACAGTTAGAAGGTTGCGTTGAACGCGGCGAGAGTCAACTACATTACGCAGTGTCGGGGCGCAATCATGCCCCGACACTTCTACTTTTGCATCCATTGGGCTCTCACTCTGATATTTGGGCCCCACAGCTAAGCCAGTTTGAAAGGTTTTATAGGGTTATTCGTTTTGATGCACGAGGTCATGGTCGTTCCACTTTAGCAGTTGGACCACCAGCTACTCGGACGTTGGTTGATTTATGTGATGATGCTCTTGCCGTACTAGATCTTTTAAAAGTACGCCGTGCTCATTGGTGCGGTTTATCTATGGGTGCTATGGTAGCTTTGCAAGCTGCAGTGAGTGTACCGGAGCGTGTTCAATCTTTAATTTTAGCTAATACAGCGGCCTATCTGGCTCCGGCTGTGATGTGGGATGATCGTATTACTATAGCGCTCACGCAAGGCATGGATGCGTTAGTTGGGCCCATTGCTCAGCGCTGGTTTACCCCGGAATTTAGAGCTAATTCTGCTTCCTTGGTGACGAAAACTTTAGCGCAGGTGAGTGCAACTAAAGTACGTGGCTATGTTGAAGCCTGTGCAGCTATTCGTGATATGGATCTACGCATGAGTCTTACGGCTATACAAGCTCCAACGCTCATCATTGCTGGCGCACAAGATCCCTCTATGCCACTTGAGCACTCTGAATTATTATTACAAGGTATTGTTGGTGCAGATTTGCTAGTACTTGATGCAGCTCATTTGTCTAATCTGGAGCAACCCGAAGATTTCACGACAGCCGTCATTAATTTTTTGCGAGACTGAGATCGATTGGATTATTTGCCGTTGTGGATTGGGGGTGAGGTACTTGGACAAGTGCCGAGGCGCTTAGCTCCAGTACTTGGGATAATTTCACAGCTAGTCGTTACTGAAGATTATGTGCAATTACTTGATGTGGGGCTTACTACAAAACATCGCAGTGAAATTTTGCAGAGAGTGGCTCTACAGTTAAAAAAAAATGGTTTAATTTTGGATTGGCGTAATGAACTATGTGCTGTACTAGATACTAAAGGACAGGAAGTCGGGCGTTGCGAGCGAGGCGCTTTTAGAGCTTTAGGCATTCAGAACCGTGCAGTACATGTCACAGCACGGCGCGAAGATGGTCAATATTGGATCGCACGACGCAGCGCAACCAAACGCGCAGGTGCTGGCATGCTTGATAATTTTGCTGCAGGTGGAGTGAGCGCAGGAGAATCATTGTGGGATTGTGGAATACGCGAATTATGGGAAGAGGCCGGTGTGCCTCCGCAATTATCTAGTGAGCTTTTTTTCCCAGAAGTCGCATTGCGCTCACTGCGTGAAACTGCTTCTGGCTTGCATGATGAATTAGTCATAGTTGCAGAGTTGGTATTGCCTAATTCTTTTCAGCCAATAAATCGAGACAGTGAAGTAGCCGAATTTTTGCGTCTTAATCGAGCAGAGGTTGAAGCAGCTTTAGAGGGCGGCGAGTTTACTATTGAAGCCGCTCTAGCTACCCGTTGTGTCTTGCAGAGGCATGCTCGCTAGGTGCTGCAGTGCTTTACCGGTAACACGATGGGGCAGCCATTCTTTGGTAGCTTTTGCGCCGAGTGAGCGGTAAAACTTAAGCGCCGGCTCGTTCCAATCTAAGACTGCCCATTCTAGACGTGTAAGCTTTTCTTTAATACAGCGCTGTGCCAACTGAATTAGTAATGCCTTGCCAATACCGCGGCCACGAAACTCTGGCTGTACATATAAATCTTCTAAATAAATACCATGGTAACCACGAAAAGTTGAAAAATTATAGAACCACAGCGCAAAACCGATTGGAACTACACTGTTAGACCATTCTGCTACATTACAAAATACGCGTGGCTGCGGATTAAAAAGGGCAACTTGTAGGGTAATTTCGTTCGCATCGACTTGATCTAGTAGCTGCTCGTATTCTGCCAGATCACGAATCAGAGATAAAATTGTCTGGATATCAGAGGGTAGTGCAGCGCGCAGGGTTAGCATGATGCTGTGTTTATAATAGGTCCTAGTGAAATACTCAATGTTCCAACGTGCTTTGCTTTTGCTATGGTCAACCAGCCGTGTGCTTACGCTTGCTTTAGCTGCTTTGACATTGCTTTCGGGTGGTTTGCCAGCTGCTATCGCTTACGTCGCCGCACAAGTAGTAGATGCTGTGGTGCATGCTTCTACTCACAGTGTATCAACGCTGAATGCGGCACCCTCCTTACCGGTCATTGAATTAGTAATTTTAGAAGGGTTGTTGGTGGCTACTTTATCGGCGGCGCAACGTGCAATTAGTTTTTGCCAGTCTTTATTGCGGGCGCAGTTAGGCCAGCGCGTAAATGTTATGATTTTAGAAAAGGCGCTCACCTTAAGTTTGCCGCAGTTTGAAGATTCTGAGTTTTATGACAAACTAACTCGAGCACGCCGTGAAGCGTCTAGCCGTCCATTATCTTTAATTATGCGTGCTTTTGGTTTGGTGCAGAATGCAGTATCCCTAGTCAGTTTTGCTGTACTTTTATTTAGCTTTTCTCCTTGGGCGGTGATAGTACTGCTGCTGGCAGGCGTACCGTCATTTGTTGCTGAAGCAAAGTTCTCTGGCGATGCTTTCCGTTTATTTCGGTGGCGCTCACCTGAAACACGCATGCAAAATTATTTAGAAACCGTAATTGCTCGCGAAGACTATGCAAAAGAAGTAAAGCTATATGGATTAGGTCGGCGTTTACTTGATCGATATTGTGATATTTTTGAGCGGTTGTATAAAGAAGATCGCGCGTTAACAATTCGACGTGATTCTTGGGGTTTTATATTAGGTTTGTTTGGCGTATCTGCTCTTTATGGTGCCTATACTTGGATCGCACTCGAGGCAGTGGAACAACTAATTACATTGGGGCAAATGACAATGTATCTTTTGCTCTTCAGGCAAGGGCAATCGGCTGTCTCAGCAAGTCTCTCTGCTATCGGTGGCATATATGAAGATCAGTTGTACCTCTCGACATTGTATGAATACCTAGAAACTCCAGTACCGCCTTCAACTGGGATTGCCTTTTGTGGGCCAGATGCAAGTGACGGGCTGCGTTTCGAAAATGTTAGCTTTAAGTATCCTGATGCTGAGCAGGCAGCGCTCTCTAATATTACTTTACATCTCAAGCCTGGTATGAGTTTAGCTTTAGTTGGAGAAAATGGTGCTGGAAAAACTACGCTAATAAAATTACTGGCACGGCTCTATGTTCCGACACAGGGAAAAATTTTATTAGAAGGACTTGATTTAAATCTTTGGGATGCGGACGTGTTGCGCCAACGTATAGGCGTGATTTTCCAAGATTTTGTACGATATCAAATGTTAGTTGGTGAGAATATTGGTGCCGGTGATGAATCTGCCTTCGAAGATGAAGGTAGATGGCGTGAAGCAGCGGAGAAAGGCCGTGCCAGTAGTTTCATTGACACACTTTCGAATGGCTTCCAAACCCAGTTAGGTAAGTGGTTTAAAAATGGACGTGAACTCTCAGGGGGGCAATGGCAAAAAATTGCGCTCTCGCGTGCCTTTATGCGTAGCAGCGCAGATATCCTTGTGCTCGATGAGCCCACCGCCGCAATGGATGCTCAGGCTGAAGCCGAGGTTTTTGAGCATTTTAGGCATTTAGCGCAGGATCGAATGGCTATTTTAATTTCTCATCGTTTTTCAACAGTGCGAATGGCAGATTGTATCGCTGTAATTGATTCTGGGCATATCGCAGAGCTTGGTAGTCATGCTGAGCTGATGAAAAAAGATGGAGTCTATGCGCGTCTCTTTGGGTTACAAGCCCGCGGTTATCGCTAAGTTAACTGTCTCTACTAATTGCATTGGTGTGGTCAGTATGGTCACAGTGTTATCTGCGGCGCTACCATATCCCCATTGTGCAGCAAAAAAACGTAGGGAGTTTTCTTTTGCCGATGTACGGTCTTCAATGGAATCACCCACCATCCAGGTGTGCTTAGTATTCATCTGTCTTTCTGTTAATACACGTTGAACCAAAGTGCTTTTGTTGATTGCTGGAGGGGTAGTTTCATCTAAAGAGTGAACGCCTGTGAACCATGGCAACCAGCCTAAATAATTCAAAAACTTATGGGTAATTGTAAAACGCTTATTTGTCACGATCCGCAACGATATACCTGCACTTCGTAAGCTCTGCAGCATTTCCGGTATGCCCAGGTAGGGTTGAGTACGTTGATATCCAAACTGGTCGTAGTCTTGGAGAAAATTCAGTGTAAGCTGATCTAAGAGCGCTACATCTTCGCTACCGCTTAGACGCGCTAAGGTTGTCCGCAGCGGTGGGCCTATTAACTGCCTCTCGAGGGGGACGGCCGCAGTCACACCAGCTATTTTTAAGGCTTGTTTAAGCGAAGCTAAAATACCTTCAGCCGAATCGATTAAGGTCCCATCAAAATCGAACAGAATATGTGCTGGTGCTTTCATACTTTAGTGGTAGTTATTTCAGCAGGGCCGTCGGTAAATTGTAGTGCTGCTAAGCGAGCATATAGGGGGTTTCTATCTACTAGCTCTTCGTGGCAACCTGTTGCAATAATGCGCCCTTGATCCATGACTACAATTCGATCAGCTTTAAGGACAGTTGCTAAACGATGCGCAATAATAATAGTTGTGCGAGAACGCATAAGAACTTCTAAGGCTGATTGAACCGCTCGCTCACTCTCGGCATCCAGTGCGCTAGTAGCTTCATCTAGAAGTAATAGGGGTGGGTTTTTGAGTATGGCGCGAGCAAGAGCAATGCGTTGGCGCTGTCCACCAGAGAGACGTGTGCCGCGTTCGCCTAAGAATGTATCATAGCCCTCAGGTAGTGCGCTGATAAAGTCCTCTGCGGCCGCAGCACGCGCTGCTTCTTCAACTTCCATATCGCTTGCATCAGGGCGCCCATACCGAATATTTTCGCGTGCACTTGCACCGAATAGCACCGTTTCTTGTGGGACAAGGCCAATACGTTGTCGCACGGCTTTAGGATCTGCTTGACTTAGATCAATTCCATCTAAGATTACATGACCTTGCTGCGGGTCGTAAAAGCGCAGTAATAATTGGAAGGTTGTACTTTTTCCGGCACCAGAGGGGCCAACAAAAGCAATGGTTTCCCCTGGTGTAATATTAAGATTAAAATCTTTAAGAGCTGGTGTATCTGGACGAGAAGGATAATGGAAGTTTACGTTCTTAAAGCTCACTCGGCCAGAAGCGTGCCCTGCAGCAATTACCGGCAGTGCTTGAGGTTGGCTTGGTGCAATGATAGTTGGAATAGCTTCCTGAAGTTCAACTAAACGTTCCATTGCACCAGCAGCACGCTGCACCTCACTCCACATTTCGCTTAAAGATGCTGCTGCTACACCTGCATAGACTGCTAAGAGCAAAAATTGCCCAAGCGCACCCCCAGTCATTGTGCCTACAATAACTTGACGTGCGCCAAACCAAAGCACAAGAGTTATTGCGCCAAAGATTAGTATGGTAGAAACGGCAGTTAGCCAGCCACGTACCTTGATGCGCATGACAGCTACTTGAAACGAAGCTTCGACAGAATTATTAAAACGCTGGGTATGTAGTGTTTCGAGTGTAAAAGCCTGCACTGTTTGGATTGCGTTAAGCGTTTCTCCTGCTAAACCACTTGAGTCAGCAATTTTATCTTGAGAAGAGCGAGATAGGTTTCGTAGTCGTCGACCCAGTATAATTAGAGGTATAATCACAACTGGCATAGTCCCTAAAATTAATAGTAGTAACTTAAAATTTGTAATCGCAAGTAATACTAAAGAGCCTATTAAATTAATAGATGAGCGCAAGGCAATTGATAGGCCAACTCCAGCAATAGATTGCACTAGCGTAGTATCTGTAGTTAATCTGGAAAGTACTTCGCCGGTCCGCGTTACTTCGAAGAACTGCGGGTCCATGCGAATAACATTGCGATACACTGCTTCGCGCACATCGGCAACAACGCGCTCACCTAACCAAGTTACTAAATAGAAGCGTAGGGCGGCAAAGATGCCAAAGAGGACCGCAACGCCCAAAAAGGATAAGAAATAGGCATTGATTACAGCTGCGCTATTTGCGGCCATACCTTTATCGATTAAACCTTTAATGGCTAAGGGCAGCGCAAGTTGCGCGCCGGAGGCTAAAAGCAAAGCACTTATACCCGCTAACAACACGCCACGGTATGGGCTTAGGTAAGGCCATAGGGCGACAAGTGGTCTAATGGATTTGCTTTTGGGGCGATCCCCCATTGAGGTGTCAGGCATAAGCGTTAATTGTAGCGTATTTGAATTATTTAACCTCTTGAGCAGTATAGTTAGCGGTGTTGGCATAAGCGCCCGTATAGCGGCGAAACATAAGCGCGAGGTGAGACTCGACATTGAAGTCCACCGTTTGGGTGGCCTCACTTATCGAGTAAGTGCTATCAAGTGTGAATTGCGACAGCCTGAATGATGCAACGCAGCAGGCACTTAGGTTGATATTATTACGATGCAACATCCTCAAGAGCTGCTTCTAAGATTGCAAGCCCTTCGGCGAGCACGGCATCGGGAATTGTCAGTGGTATTAAAAATCGGATCACATTGGCGTAAATGCCGCAAGAGAGTAACACTAGACCCCGTCTGCCGGCGGCCTGAACTAAGGCTTTCGTTATCTTTGCATCTGGTGCTTGGGGATTGCGGTCATGGACTAATTCCATGGCTACCATTGCTCCTTGTGCACGAATTTCACCAATAAATGGCCAGCGTGTATATAAATCTTGTAAGCGCGCACACAAGGTAACTCCAAGTCGTTCGGCGCGCATGCAGAGTTGCTCTGACTCAATTACATCAAGCACCGCTAGACCCGCGGCACAGCTAAGCGGTGAGCCTGCAAAAGTACCGCCCAAACCGCCGATTGCTGGTGCATCCATAATGTTGGCACGACCAATGACACCCGAGAGTGGTAGCCCACCGGCTAGGCTTTTAGCAACAGTGATCAGATCTGGGATGATTCCAGAGTGCTCAAAAGCAAAGAGACGCCCAGTACGCGCAAAACCAGTTTGAATTTCATCAATGATTAATACAATGCCATGATCATCACAAATTTTCCGCAGTGCATGTAAAAACTCTGGTGGTGCGATATAAACACCACCTTCACCTAATATAGGTTCAATGATTATTGCAGCGACGCGCGAAGGATCGATCGTTGATTTAAAAAGTTCTGCAAGTGCCTTTAGTGAGTGTGTAGTGCTTGTTCCGTGATAGGGCATCGGAAAGGGTGCGTGATAAACTTCTGGAAGCATCGGTCCGAAACCAGCTTTATAGGGGTGTACTTTTCCAGTGAGACTCATGCAAGCCAAGGTTCGCCCATGAAAACTACCACTAAAAGCAATTAAAGCAGAGCGATTGGTATGGTAGCGTGCAATCTTTATTGCATTTTCTACTGCCTCAGCGCCTGTGCTTAAGAAGATTGTTTTCCAAGGACCTGGTGCGGGTGCTAATGCATTAAGTCGCTCAGCTAATACTATGTAATTTTCATATGGTGTAACTTGAAAGCAGGCATGAGAGAGTCGGTTTAATTGTGCGGCAACGGCAGCTTGGACTTTGGGGTGCAAGTGGCCAGTGTTAAGTACCGCAATGCCGCTAGCAAAATCTATATATCGTCTTCCTTCAACATCCCAAATTTCTGCATTAAATCCTTTATCAGCATAAATTTGTAGTGATTGGCTCACTCCGCGTGGCACAGCGGCAGCGCGGCGGCGCGCAAGATCTGCGTTAGTAGGCATAGCGGATATTAGGTTTTGGCTATTTCTGAGGCGCGATGAATGGCTTTTCTAATACGTTGGTATGTGCCGCAACGACATATATTTCCTGACATTGCAGCATCAATCTCTGCATCGGTTGGCTGTGGCGTTTTAGCTAGTAGTGCCACAGCCGACATGATCTGCCCAGATTGGCAGTAACCACACTGGGGCACATCAATTTCTATCCATGCTTTTTGTACTGGGTGACTGCGATCTGTGGAGAGTCCTTCGATGGTTGTGATTGATTGCTCACTCACCGAGCTGACAGGAGTTACGCAGGATCGAATGGGTTCGCCATTAAGGTGTACCGTGCAGGCCCCACATAGTGCCATGCCGCAGCCATACTTAGTGCCAGTTAGCCCGATGCTATCGCGGAGTACCCACAGTAGAGGGGTCTCTGGATCAACATCAATCTCAACAGATTTACCGTTAATTGTCAGTTTAATCACCGGAAATATTCTCCACACTGCGTTTCAGGGTCTTGGATGGTAGAATTTAACCGAATTTAGTACCCGCTGATGAGGATTTTGCACGTGACTGATCAGATCCATACCGAAGTAGTCATAATTGGTGCTGGTCCTTGTGGGCTTTTCCAAGTTTTCGAGCTGGGTCTTTTGGGAATTCGAGGGCACCTAATTGATTCATTGGCGAGCCCCGGCGGCCAGTGTACGGAGCTCTACCCCGATAAGCCTATTTACGATATTCCCGCTTTGCCGGTCTGTGGAGCTCAAGAGCTCGTAGATCGTCTGCTTCAACAAATTAAACCCTTTGAGCCTGAGTTTCATTTGGGCCAAGAGGTGCTGGAAGTTACCTCACGCAGCGATCGTCGCTTTGATGTGGTTACGTCCCAGGGGGTGCGCTTTGATGCCGGTGCAATCGTAATTGCAGCGGGCTTAGGATCATTTCAGTCACGCAAGCTCGGTGTGCCTGGCTGCGATATCTTTGAAGGTAAACAACTACATTACCGTGTTAAAAGTGCTGATTTATACCGGGATAAAGATTTAGTAATTTTTGGTGGTGGAGATTCTGCTCTAGATTGGGTTTTAGAGTTTGCTCCAACTGCCTCGAGTCTGACATTAGTGCATCGCCGCAATGAATTTCGGGCAGCACCAGCCTCAGTTACTAGGATGCGTGATCTCGTAGCGCAGGGAAAAATAAAGTTTATTCAGGGCATTGCAGAATATTTATTACTTGAAGGCGAGAATTTCAAGGGGGTGCGCGTTAAGGGTGGTGATGGAGCGACATACGACTTGGTTGCTGATCATGTTCTCACTTTTTTTGGGCTACACCCAAAGCTTGGTCCAGTAGCCCAGTGGGGCTTAGAGTTAGAACGTAAGGCGCTTAAAGTGGATACAGAAAAGTATCAAACGAGTGTTCCAGGGATTTTTGCGATAGGCGATATCAATACTTATCCTGGTAAGAAGAAGCTTATTCTCTCTGGATTTCACGAAGCTGCATTAGCGGCCTTTGGAATTCAGGCTTGGCTATACCCTGAGAAAAAACAGTTCCTGCAATACACGACTACTAGTCCTATAATGCAAAAACGTCTAGGGGTGAGTCCATAATGGATCAGCGCCTCTCTGATTTACTGCGCCAATTTGAACTCCAGCGTTTAGAGGTTAATCTATTTCGCGGTGAAAGCCGCGATATTGGTAGTCCACAAGTCTTCGGAGGGCAAGTCTTGGGTCAGGCTCTGATGGCGGCGTACTCCACTATAGAGGGGAGGGTAGTGCACTCTTTGCATGCTTATTTTTTAAGACGTGGTGATTTTAATCATCCGATTGTGTACCAGGTTGATCGAAGTCGTGATGGACATTCATTTTCTTCGCGACGTGTTATTGCGATACAGAATGGCGAGCAAATTTTTACTTTTTCAGCTTCTTTCCAATTGTCTGAAACAGGGCTTGATCATCACGCATCGATGCCTGAGGTCTCAAGCCCAGAGAACCTCCCTGACTGGAGCCGTCCAAGTGCAGAGATTGCTGCACTTCTACCTGAGAAGATACGACGCTTTTTAGTCCGTGACCGCCCCTTTGAATTTCGTCCAGTTGAGCCTATAGATTTTTTAGATAGGCTACCTGCGCCCCCAGTCCAAAATATATGGTTACGTTCAGTTGGTCAACTGCCTAATGACGATCGCCTGCATCGGTGTCTGCTTGCTTATATTTCAGATTTTAATTTATTAACTACTGCTACTCGACCACACGCCGGTAGCTTTATTACGGGTGAAATGGTCCAAGCTAGCATTGATCACGCAATGTGGTTTCATAGACCATTTCGACTTGATCAATGGTTGTTGTACTCTATGGATAGCCCGAGTGCTGCTGGTGCAAGGGGTTTTGTTCGTGGTAGTTTTTATACACGCGAAGGAATTTTAGTGGCTAGCACTGCTCAAGAGGGTTTAATTCGAGTAAGTAAAAAATAAATAATATGAAGGAATTAATCATGCTCAGAAAGATCGCGTCCTTAAATAAGCCTGCACTACTTATTGTTTTGCTGTGCATGCTCTCAACGGGCTTGATCTGTCCGCTACAAGCAGCAGATGCAGACGCAGTAATGCTGAAGCGTGGGAAATTATTATTTATTCAGTGCCGCGCATGCCATGACTTAAAAATGAGCCCTGAGCAAGAGCAAAAAGTAGGACCCAATTTATCAGGTATGATGGGGAAGGCTGCTGGTACTGCAGAGGGTTTTGTTTACTCGCAGGCGTTTAAGGAAGCAAAATTTAGTTGGGATATTGCAGTATTAGACCGCTGGCTCGAAAAGCCTAGCGCAGTTGTACCTGAAAATTTAATGGCTTTTTCTGGCATTAATGCTCAGTTAGATCGTACTGCATTAATTTCTTATATTGTTGAACAGAGCTCAATTTCGCCGTCTAAATAAAGTCCAGCCTAAAGCCTTAAAGGCTTAATAGCTTGAGTTCTTTTAAAAGTGCCAAATTAAATTGTCTCGGTTTTTCCATCATTAAGAAGTGGCCACTTCCTGCAATAACTTGTGATTTGAAGTTAGCTGAAAATTGTCGCGTACGTGTTTCATCCGTAGGATATCCATGATCTGAATTTATAGTACTAATAGGTATTTTTAGCGCACTAATTGCTGCGCCACCATTCCAATTATTTAGAGCGTGAATCATAGCAATACCTAGCGTTGGGTTGCCTGCAGACATTTGCTTAGCTATGCGCTCTACAAATATCGGATTCGCATCTGGCTTGAAGAAAGTATTTTTTACAAAGATCTGTGTTTCACTTATAAAATTTTCTTGAAATAATTGTACCCGTCTATTGATATCTATCTGTGGCATGGGGGGCATGCCAATATTCTTGAGAGTATCGACCCCAATCACCGCCCGCACTCTTATGCCAAGCATTAATGCAGCTTCTATGGCTATAGGGCCACCCATGGAGTGTCCGATTAGGACCAACGGAGAGTTATTCGGCAACTGCGTGACCGGAATTGTTTGTAACAAACTGACTAAGTCTTTTGCAAAGCCAATAATTGTGCCATCTGAGGATAACTTGCTAGAAGCACCATGGCCAGCAAGATCTACTGCAATAATTCGATAGTGGCCCTGAAGTGCAGGAATTTGCTTATCCCAGTAGTGTTGATCGCAGCACCAACCATGAATTAATATAATTGTGCTGGCTGAAATTTTCTTCGGTTGGTAAAGAATATAACTAATCATACTTTTATATTAATTTACATTTTATTAAAAATAAAATTTTAGAATTGCAACAGCAGCCATTGATATCCGTCAGGTGCTGTGAATGTGAATGATAAGCGACCAAACTCGTCCGGCAAGATATCTGTTATAGAACTTACGCCTGAAGCACTAACGCATTTATGCATTAATTCTATATCTTTGACCCGCCAGCAATATAGACTATAACCTAGGCAGCCCGCACGTGATCGGTCTTGTTTATATTCAATTCGAGCATTGCCAGCTAACCGGACACATTTAAGTTTACCCGATCGCCGATCTTTCAGAGAATGGCCGGAGCGTGGATCGTCAAAGTCCACCATATGAAAACCTTCGTCTGGTTCTAAACCGAAGATGCTCCTTGAACCGGTGGTATTTTCATACGATACTTCCTCATCCATCCAGCGATTTAAACCAAGTACCTCATCGTAGAAGTCGAGAACATGCTTGTCATCATTAGCAATCATTAAACCAAAGTGTGTGTGCTGACTAGTGCGCAGCAAACTATTTATATTAATCTTTCCGTATAATTGGCTCTCATAGCCGAAGCGTTCAAATATTACATGTCGGTAGTGTGGTTGCAACAGTACCATTTCTCTTACACCGATGATCGAAGTGCGAAAAGGTTGCGCTAAATCATACCCTGTTACTTCACCAATCGTCGCAAGCATAGGCTCTATTAGAGTCATTTCCATGCCAGCTTCACGTGCTTTTTGAGCATGATTTAAAATATTTAATGCACTATCTGTAACGCGAACCCCCCAGCGCGAGCCTTCACAACGTAGGCTATCGCCCATTCCAAGTCCAGTATTTAATGGTGTGTCCCATTGCATCAAGCGCACTAATCCGTGATCTGAATCTTGATGTAGTAAGCGTACTGAGCGCACGGCTGAATTTACGCCATATAATTTGTGGGCATCTTTGGCAGTAAGCTCTCCAATAGAGCCAACATGGCAACCGAATGATTCATAGTCAGCAATACCGATATTAAGATTAGGTACCCCTACACAAACCTCATGTAGACCACCGATGCATCGATCAATTTTTTTAGCTTTCATTTTTAATTAATTCCATGCGTACATGTGGTAAGCCCCAATAAAATATAGCTGATGCAAGCAGTGCAGCGCTACCAGCCACAAGCGCACAGCTTTTACCAACAGCTAAATCATCACCGAAAATATGCTGTGTAATTACTGCAGTCAAAAATGGAGCTAAACCTATACCAAGTATATTTAAAGATAATAAATAGACTGCTGAGGCTTGTGCGCGCATTGCTGGAGGTGTGAGCAATACAATACACGTAGCACCTGCCCCGAAAGAAAAAGCAGTGAAAAAACCAATTGGAATTAAAAATAAAGTTGAAAAATAAAGATTATTTAAAATTGTGCATGTAGCGGCAAATGGCGCTAAGCAGAGCGAAGCAGTTAAACCCACGCGCATGGCTGAATCAATCTGGCCAGCAGCGCGCCAACGATCGGTGAGCCAACCACCGGTAAGTATGCCTGCAGTACCGAAGATTCCGATAGCTAAACCCATATATAGGCCTGCGCGTGGAAGCGGTAAATCTAAGGTACGCACAAAATATTGTACACCCCATATTTGAAATACGTTCATCACCATGCCGAGTAGAGAAAAACCCAGAATCATTCCACCGTACGCCTTCCAACGGTTTCGCATATAACTAAGGGTATCTGAAATGGAGGCGTTCTTGATCAAATTCGTGTGTACTCGGCGTTTTGGTTCCTTGACTGTTAAAAGAACTAAAGATAAAAAAATACCAGGAATTCCAACTAATAGAAAAGTAAGTTGCCAAGCGCGAATAGTGCCAATTAAAGGTATTGTGTACTCAGGGGAAACTGAAACAAATTGAATCACGAATCCTCCAATGATAAGGGCAAG
>SHZO01000020.1 GCA_009692285.1 Gammaproteobacteria bacterium
AAAAATTTAGTAAGATTAAATCTCAAATCTACTCTCCCTAAAAATAATGTAAAGTTTAAATATGAGTATAAATAAAATATCATTCGAGTCAAAGTCAAAACTTGTTTTTTTTGACCTAGATGGGACTATTACGCGTCATGATACATTTATGCCCTATCTTTTATTTTGTGCAATGCGTAGAGGTATTCACTTACTAAAAGCACCTTTGGTACTTCCTGAATTAATTCGCTACATAAGTGGTCAATCGGATCGCGGAAAACTTAAGGGTTATTTAATTAAAACCTTACTTGGCGGTACCTCGAGAAAACAGATTCAGCAATGGACCGCTTCCTTTATTCCTAAACTACTTAATCATGGAATTTTTGAAGCTGCGCGCTTTGCTATTAATCAACACCAAGCGGAAGGTGACTATTTAGTACTAATGTCTGCGAGCGTCGACTTGTACGTTCCATCAATAGGCGCTGCGCTTGGTTTTAATGAAACCATCTGCAGCATAGTACAGTGGGAAGGAGAAGTTCTGTCAGGTCAATTATATGGAGAAAATGTTCGCGGCACTGAAAAATTAAATCGCTTGATGGAAATTTCATCGCGCTTTCCAGGTTTTCAGATTACAGCTTATGGGAATTCAGAAGCAGATCTAGCGCATTTACAATTATCAAATCACCCCATACTGATTAATGCAGGACCAGCTTTACAGACTGCTGCAAATAATCTAAATGTTACTTATAAATACTGGAATTAAAATAATTTTATGAAAGAAAAATTTATGCAACATATTACCTCTTCAGAAATAACATCAGAATCAATTTATACTAATCGGCGCATATTTTTAAAGGCTTTAACGGCAACTGCGTCACTGGCTGGAACTGCTACTCTTAGCAAGGAGAACTCTATACCTGATAAAAATTACTCTATTCCAAAATTCACACGAAATAAGCAGTATTCCCTACAAGAATCGTCTAATACTTATAATGATGCTACTACTTATAATAATTTCTATGAATTTGGTACTGACAAATCAGATCCCGCAGCTTATTCAAAAGGATTCAAATCAAAACCTTGGACTGTTGAAATCTCTGGGGAGGCAGAAATACGCGGTAAATTTACTATCGAAGATATCCTTAAGCCACATCCCCTTGAAGAACGCATTTACCGTTTTCGTTGTGTTGAAGCATGGTCAATGGTTATTCCATGGATGGGGTTCTCTCTTGCAGATTTAATTAATAGATTTCGCCCCACTGCCAATGCAAAATATGTTGTATTTACAACACTTCATGACCCTATTCAGATGCCTGGCCAACGTGAGAAAATACTAGATTGGCCCTATGTGGAAGGCCTGCGCATTGATGAAGCAATGAACCCGTTAACTCTCATGGTAGTTGGCCTATATGGCCGTTGGTTACCCAATCAAAATGGCGCGCCATTACGGTTAATTGTGCCCTGGAAATATGGCTTTAAAAGTATCAAATCGATTGTGGGCATTCGTTTCACAGAAAAACAACCACGGACCAGCTGGAATATTGCTGCACCAGAAGAGTATGGATTTTATGCAAATGTTAATCCAGATGTGGATCATCCGCGGTGGAGTCAAGCTAAAGAACGGAGAATTGGCGGCAACTACTTATCACCGCGCATACAAACTTTACCTTACAATGGTTACGCAACTGAAGTAAGTGCGCTATATCGCAACATGAATCTGAGTCGTTACTTTTGAGATACGCAACACCATTTCTAAAGCCTTTTGTATTTTTCTCATCTTTAATACCACTATTAGTGTTACTTACGGATATGCTCGAAATTGCAGGGCGCACTCTTGGAGTAAATCCTGTTCGCACTCTTCTCCACTTTACCGGGAAAACATCTTTAAATTTACTTATTGCCACGCTCCTTGTTACACCACTAAGTGTCTGGAGTGGAAAGAAGATGCTTCCTTCAGTACGGCGAATGCTCGGTTTATATACTTTTTTTTACGCTTGTCTGCATTTTTTAATCTATATTAGCCTTGAGCTTGATTTTAATTTTAAAGATTTAAGAATTGAAATAACTAAGCGCCCTTACATTATAATTGGTGTGATTGCTTTGATTGGCCTGACATCACTCGCACTCACCTCAACTCGAAAAATGATGCGTCGTCTCGGGAAGAAATGGCAGTATTTACATGCCTTAATCTATCCGATTAGTATTTTAACGGTAGTCCACTACTACTGGCAGGTTAAAATTGATGTACGAGAACCACTCCTATATGCTGGGGTTCTTTCGTTTTTATTATTTTGGCGTCTTCTGCGTAAAGTCTATAAGACTAACTAAAGATCCATCTTGGCACTACTTTCCATCCTCTTGATAACTCTTGATCAAGTTTTTTCCAATTAGGGCATACTTCAGAGACCCTATGCCAATAACGGGAAGAGTGATTCATATACAAGGTATGCACTAGCTCATGAAGTAATAAATACCGCAAAACTTCTGGTTGTTGGAATATTATACAAAGATTCAAGCTAATTACCCTACGTGCGGAACAAGAACCCCATCGCGTTTTCTGAAGTCGTATCTGCATAGATTTGTATATGAAGCCATACTCTTTCGCTAGATGAGATAGGTGCTGATTTAAGTGGACACGTGAATGCTTCACTAACCATAGCAATAAAGCATTGCGCTGGGCGGAACGCTCCGCGGTACCTTGCAGACAGAGTACTCCAGGACTTTTTGATATCACGCGAGCCGAACCCATACCACCTGAAAATTTAATATCCCAATATTCATTAAAAGCATTTAATGAAAATCCAACTGGGGGAAACACAAACTCTTCTGGATCTAATTTTCGTAACGCTAGCTTTTCTTCTATCCATTTTCTATGTCTTAGGCTAAATTCATGAACTTGCTCTTCCTTTGTTCCATATGGCACAACAATTTCAACCTTACCGTCTAGAAAGACGCGAGCAGACAGGCGTTTTGCCTGTAAGCTATAGCGCACTTCATAAGTCCGCGGCAAAAGAACAAGTTCGGGGCAGACTATTTGATAGCTCATATCGTACATTTTAGCGCTGATGCGTTAGGATTCGTACCTATGGTACGATTCTTTAAGAGCGACAATACAGCCCCCATTGCTCCGCAAATCTTAGCAGCTATTGCCAGCGCTAACGATGACTTTGCACAAGGATATGGCGAAGATAATTGGAGCTTGCAACTTGATGGGCGTTTTTCAAAACTATTCGAACGTGATGTTCGCGTATTCCCAGTCTCTACAGGAACAGCTGCTAACTCACTAGCAATAGCCACACTAGTACCACCCTACGGAGCAGTGCTGACACATCAAGAAAGCCACATGGTTCGTGATGAGTGTGGCGCTCCTGAGTTTATGAGTGGCGGTGCTCGGCTCATACTCATAGAGGGTCTCCAAGCGAAAATTACACCTCTAGCATTGTCCGCTGCTCTAAAGTCGAATCCCACAAGTGTACATACAGTACAACCGCGAGCGCTCTCGATTACACAAGCCACAGAACTAGGGACTGTCTATCAACCCGAAGAAATTTATCAACTCTGCTCTATAGCACATGAAAATAGTCTAATTGTACATATGGATGGCGCACGCTTTGCAAATGCTATTGCTTATTTGGGCTGCAGCCCTGCAGAAGTAACTTGGAAGGCTGGAGTTGATGTAATGTCCTTTGGTGCAACCAAAAATGGTGCTCTAAGTGCAGAGGCAGTTATTTTTTTTGACACTACCCGTATATCAGATTTTGAGTTTAGACGAAAACGCTCTGCGCATTTATTATCAAAAATGCGTTTTGTCTCAGCTCAATTACTTGCATATCTTGATAATGATCTTTGGTTAAAGTTAGCCAAACGCGCTAATTCCTTAGCACAACGATTAGGCACTGCGGCCGGTTCATTGCTGATGCATCCAGTTCAAGCAAACGAGGTTTTTGTTAAAATTGGTATCACAGGCGCAAAAACTTTACGTACCGCTAATTTCGAGTTCTATGACTGGGGCTCAGCAGATTCAGGTGAGGCTCGCTTAGTTGTATCATGGAATCAACCTACAGAAGATATTGATCATTTATGCGAGGTATTACAGAGACTAAGCTCATGACTTATGCACCTCCTCGTTTAATTGATATCGGATTGAACTTAAGCCATAGCAGTTATAACTCTGACCGAGAAGCAGTTTTACAGCGCTCATTATCTGCTGGTGTCATGCAAATAATAATAACTGGCACCTCGCTCGATAGCTCTAAGGAGGCTATCGCATTAGCTAAGGCTTCACCCCTGATGCTAAGTGCCACTGCGGGTTGCCACCCGCATCATGCTAGCAGCCTAAGCCCAGAAGCCTTACTAGTACTTACTGATCTAGCCAAAGAGCAAAATGTTGTAGCTGTTGGAGAATGCGGCTTAGACTATCATCGCAACTTCTCGCCTCAAGAGGCACAGCGCAGAGCCTTTGAATCTCAAATAAATCTAGCCATAGAGCTAAGAAAACCTCTTTTTTTGCATGAGCGGGATGCTCATTTAGATTTCATTAAAATATTAAGTGCACAACGCGCACAACTTCCTAAAGCAGTAATCCACTGCTTTACAGGGACTAGAGCTGAGTTAGATGCCTACTTAGAACTTGGCCTATGGATCGGTATTACTGGCTGGGCATGTGATGAACGACGGGGGCTACATCTACGCGACTTAGTAGCACGCATTCCTGCAGGCCGATTAATGATCGAAACAGATGGGCCATATTTGCTACCACGTGATCTCAAACCAAAACCAGTCTCGCGGCGTAATGAACCAATTTTCTTGCCACATATCGCTGCTGTTTTAGCCAAAGCAAGAGGTGAAGCTCTAGAAGATTTTGCATCACACACAACTAAAACAGCACGGGATTTTTTTAACCTTACTTCCTGCCCATAGGACTTGGCTTTAACTGCATCTTAATACGCTCCCAAATGGGCAACCATTGCACCACCGACAGACGTGCCAAGGCCTGATCACCGATAAACATGATTCTAGCTAAGTTAGCCTCAGGCACAGTCATGCTCGGTACGCCTTTAGGAAAGATTACTCTACGAGAGAAAACCACTCTACCTTCGACAACAAGACCACTCGCAATATTACTAACAGCAGCTACTCGATTATGCATGTAGTTTTGTGGATTACTAAAAGTAGACCGATGTGCGCCATTAATAATAGTCCACTCAGACATTTGATCTGAACAAAATAAATTACCAGAAATATCTCGAAAATCAATAACCAATAACCCTCGGGGAGTAAACAAAATATAGTCGAGGTGCAAATCTTCGCCAAGTACATCTGGAACAATTACATTTGAAACATAGTCCACGCTGATAGACTTAATAATTGTAATTTTCTCTAAGTATTTTAGTCGTTCACACCACCAGCGCCACAACACTAAGCAAATCTTAGCTGTGCAAACAAAACCGATGAGCGCTACAGAAAGTAAAAACCATAAACCCATCATTAATTAACTTCAGCTAAAACATTACGTAATGCAGATAGACTTGGATTTAAAACTTCAAATTGGACAGATCTACTCAAGAGCGCAGATAGGGCTATGGGTACGGTCACTGATCGCCCAATTAATGGTTCAACAATTTCAGGAAACTTAGCTGGAGATGCGGTAGCGATGAGGCACCATGGTTTGTCTTTACGCTGCATTGGTGGCATGCGCGCCCAAATTTCTGCGGCCACAGCAGTATGCGGGCACCAGACCTGTCCATAGCGCTTATAGTCATGACAAATGCGATTACGAATTTCTGTATCATTGACACTAAATGCTGTCACAGCTGAGCGAAGATCCCCTAGTACAGGAAATAGAAAACGTAAGCGCTCCATATTTGAAGGATTTCCAACATCCATTGCAGAGGCTAAAGTAGCTAGACTCGTTCGCGGCTTCCACTCGCCGCACTGAAGAAAATCAAGCACACTGCGATTTGTATTATGTGCTAGCACAACTTCGCCAATAGGTAAGCCCATATGACGTGCCCAAATACAAGCTACCGCATTTCCTAAATTGCCACTAGGAATAATCACATTTAATTTCTCGCCTTGGGTGCGCCACTGAGCCAAACTAGCAGCAGCATAGTAAACAGCTTGTGGCAGTAAACGACCCAAATTGATGCTATTAGCCGAAACCAACCCATGCTCTTTTTTAAAGGCACTATCTAAAAATGCAGATTTTACTATTCGCTGACAATCATCAAAAGTACCAAGCACAGAGAAACTACGTACATTATCGCCCCAGCAAGTTAATTGCCTCTCCTGTGTTGGCGAAACTAAACCTTGCGGATATAAAATACTCACAGAAATATTTGGTCTTTTATGAAAGGCTGCAGCAACCGCGCCGCCAGTGTCGCCAGAAGTAGCTACCAAAATATGCACGGGTGGGTCGGAGGGTTTTATCAACCGTTCGAAACAGGCTGCTAAAAAACGCGCGCCAAAATCTTTAAACGCCGCTGTGGGCCCGTGAAATAACTCAAGCACAGACAGAGCTTGCCCGGCCACACTTTGTAATGGTGCAGGAAAGTTAAACGCATCGCGGACTATATCTGACAAATGCAGCCCGAGTGGGTCATCAACTGCAAAGGGGGCTATTAAAGTCTCTGCAACAGTAGGTAGAGACAAATCTAATGGGAAATCTTCAGGGCTAAATTGTGGCCACTTACAAGGGACGTACAGCCCACCATCATCCGCTAAACCACCAAGCAAGGCGGCTGAAAAACTAACCCTGCCTTTAGTATCTGTTGTACTTTTAAAATTCATATTTTAAGAAGAACTAGTAACAATTCGCGCACCAGCAGACTCTACCGGTACCACCCAATGATCGGTCTCTACACCATGAGAAGCAAATTCGGAAACCATAATGCTGCGAACCGCTTCAGCATACTCAGCCAGAGCCCAGGCAAACATGGTGGGACCAGCACCAGAAATAGAACAACCCAAAGCACCTGCCTTCAAAGCTGCACTACGTACAGCAGAAAATCCAGGTATGAGTTGACGGCGTTGTGGCTCAATGACTACGTCATTCAAACCTTCTCGAATAAGCTCTAAGTCATCGGTATAGCAGCCAGAAATAAATCCAGCTAAATTTGCTGTCTGCCAAACAAAATCAGCCATTGATACTTCGCGCTTTAAAATAGCACGTGCTTGCTTAGTTGAGAGGAACATATGTGGATGAGTTAT
Organism: Gammaproteobacteria bacterium; assembly: GCA_009692285.1. GTDB lineage: Bacteria > Pseudomonadota > Gammaproteobacteria > Steroidobacterales > Steroidobacteraceae > UBA964. Next base: position 7,189 of record SHZO01000020.1, read on the forward strand.
CACTGCGCAGATACCTGATGGAACAGGGATACGCTTGACTCGGGGATTATCTATTCCAACCGTGAGGACCAACCCACCAAACAATGAAGGGGCAATATTATCAGCATGGAGAGAGCCACTAGCGACGGCTTCACCTTGCATGGCAAACTTTAAAAGCTCTAATTTACTCAAGGGCTGATCAAGCAATGCATTTGCAGCTACAACAGCACCAACCGCAGAAGCAGCTGAGCCACCTAAACCTGAGCCGAGAGGAATACCTTTCTCAATATGCATCTCAAAACCAAACTTAGGTTTGACTGCAACATTCAGAGCCAATAAGGCGCGCCCAGCTGTATTACGCTCTGGTTCAAGAGGCAAATCACTCACTACACCACTGCTACCGGTTATACGTACACCTGGTTTCATCACACGTGAAACAGTTACGAGGTCACCAAGAGCGTCAACTGCGAATCCTAAGATATCAAAACCGATTGATACATTACCCACAGAAGCTGGCGCGAAAGCTGTAACACGCTCAAAACTCATAAACGCGCCCCTAAATAAGCTGATAAGCGTAATAAATCCGCGAAAATTCCTCCGGCAGTAACCTCAGGACCCGCACCTGGCCCCTGAACAATCATAGGATTATTACTGTAGCGACGAGTGGCAAAGCGCACAACATTATCTGTCAACGCAATATTAGAGAAAGAATGAGTAGCTTCTAACTCCACAATACCAACAGTAGCAGAGCCTTCTGCAGTTAAACGGCCAACGTAACGCAAAACCTTACCATGTGCACGCGCATTCTCGAATCGAGTACGCATATCAGCATCATAATTGGGTAGCCTAATAAAAAATTCATCGATTGAGCCTTCATTTAGACCCGAAGGCACCAGGCTTTCAACATTTACATCAGCCAGCTCAAGCACCAGACCCATTTCCCGTCCTAAGATAACAAGCTTACGAGCAACATCAATTCCAGACAAATCGTCACGCGGGTCAGGCTCAGTATAACCACGTTGCTTGGCATCAAGGACTATATCACTAAAGTTTTTTGAACCATCATAAATATTAAATAAGTACGCCAAAGTACCAGAAAAAATACCTTCGATACTAGTAATTTCATCACCAGTTTCTCGCAGATCACGTAAAGTTTGTACTATAGGTAGACCAGCACCAACCGTAGCTTCATATAAATAATGCGAGCTGCCAGCACGACGTGCAATTTGCAACTCACGATACGATGCCATTGGCGCGCTATTTGCTTTCTTATTTGGAGTAATGATATGAATACCTGCAGCTAACCAATGCGCATAGTTCTTTGCCACTTCACTACTCGCTGTACAGTCAATAATCACGCGGTTTGGCAAATAGTCCGCGCCAACATAATTAACAAAAGATTTTAGATCTGGAACTAATTCGCTACTTAGGAAATCTTCTTTCCAAGAATTAAAGCTCACACCATCCTCAGAAAGCAGCATTCGCTTTGATGAAAGCAAGCCTCGCACTCGAAGATCTAGTTTGAAATCTCGTCGCAGCCTGCTGCTCTGAGAAGCAATTTGATCAATCAGCACACGCCCTACCGTACCTGGGCCAATTATACCAACTGATAAAGTATGCGCAGAAAGATAAAAACTTGCATGTACAGCACGTAAGGCGCGAGTAGCTGATTTTGCCGGGACTACAACCGAAATATTTCGTTCCGAAGCTCCTTGCGCAATCGCACGAACGTTTACAGATGCAGCGCTCAATGCATTAAATAATTTCGCTGCAATACCTGGTATACCGGCCATGCCATCACCAACTACAGCTAAAATTGATAAGTCACGATCGGCATCTATAGCCTGAATTTGACCCTCTGTAAGCTCACGTTTAAAAGCCACGCGCGCTACTTGCAAAGCAAGATCGACTTGGGAAAGAGGAACTGCAAAACAAATTGAGTGCTCGGAACTACCTTGAGAAATAAGCACAACCGAAATTCCAGCCTCGCGGAGTACGCCAAATAAACGGTGCGCTGTGCCAGGCACGCCGATCATACCCGCCCCTTCGATATTGACTAAAGCAATATTTTCAATGGTAGATATGCCTTTAACTGCCAATGCTGACTTCGGTCTAGCGCAAATAAGAGTTCCGCCACGATCTGGTGCAAATGTATTACGAATCCAAATGGGAATCTCACGATGAATTGCTGGTGCCATAGTCTGCGGATGAATTACTTTTGCTCCAAAGTATGCGAGCTCCATTGCTTCATTATAAGAGAGAGAATCAATGACTTGTGCATTTGGCACGATCCTAGGGTCAGCAGAAAGAATACCGTCGACATCAGTCCAAATATTAATTTCATTAGCTTCTAATAAAGAACCAAATATAGAAGCCGAGAAATCACTGCCATCACGACCAAGAGTCGCAGGAATACCTTTAATAGTTGACGCAATAAATCCTGTTATCACTAAAATTCCGGAAAGGTTTTTCGTTACTAGACTTGCAATATTTTTGCGTGATTCGTTCCACTGCACAATTGGACCTAATGGACCAGACTCCACAACAATTACCTCACGGGCATCGAGCCAATAGCACTCGCCGCTTAACGAATATGATGTGGTCAAGTATTTAAAAAATAACCGCGTCGACCATATTTCACCGTAACCAACAACTAAATCTACTTCTCGTAGGTGCTTGCGAATTACCGTACAATCTTGGTCAAAGTCAAAAATAAATTCTTCGGCTGCAGTAGAGTTTAATAATTCCGTAGCTAAAGTAACATGACGATCACGCAAGCTGAGTAAAGCTGCAGAGATTTCGGAATCTGGTAGTTGGGGTTCGGCATTTAAAGCAAAAAGCGAATCAGTTACCCCCTTACAAGCCGAGAGCACAACGGCTAATTTCTCTGCAGGATGAGACTTAAGAATAGCAGCCACACGTCGAAAACAGCTTGCGTCTGCTAGGCTAGAGCCGCCGAACTTGTGAACCAGCCAGCCGGAGGGATTAGAAACAGTCATGTGAGTAAAATCCTAACCAAATCATGGCCTGAACTTTATCGATCCAGTTGCTTTGCAGCAAGTGTATGCTTCTGTTACGGTTCCTCTATGGGTCAAAAGAGACGCATTCTTGCCTTCTAAACGATCTACTGAGCATCCCCAACGCTGTGCTGCAGCAGCAAGCAGCATATGCTTTGAACCAGCAACAAGCTTGCGAAATGGCAAGTAAGTCGAGCTGACGCTACTCGAGTAGCCTGTAGACTGAGTGTAGCGTGAGTCTCTAAACTGGGATGCAGCGTGGGCCAATTCAACACGTATGCTACTGAAAGGCAACTCAAGTTCCTCAGCGATCAGCATCGGCAAAGCTGTCAGAACACCTTGACCCATTTCAGACTTATGTACCTGAACAAATGCAGAACCATCAGGCAGCATAGTCAGCCAGACGGCAATTTTCCAAGGCTCACCCACTTGAACCGAAATTACAGCTAAATTCTGCCAAGCACAGCTGCCAGCCTCAGTGGCAAAAATCATAAAACTTCGTCGCTGCATGTAATCAGATCTTATCCTACAATTAGAGTCTATGGATCAAAACACGCAGATCTCAACACACATTAGGGGCCCTTGGTTTGAAGACTTGAAGTACGGGCTAGAGTTTGATGCCCCAGCCGTTACGCTCACTACGGGACACGCTAGCTTGTATCAATCTTTGAGCGCAGACAGGTTGCGCTTACCTCTTGATCACCACGCAAGCACAATCATTTGCAGTCACAAAACAGGACTAATCCACCCACTTCTTGCGATTAATATCGCCATCGGTCAATCTACATGGGCTACACAGCGCGTCAAAGCCAATCTTCTATACCGCGGGCTAGTCTTGTATCGTCCTATATTCTTAGGCGACACGCTATACACACGCACCTGCGTTGTGGGCATGAGAAAAAATCGTTTGCGGCCTGGTCGTGCTGCTACTGGTATTGTGGCGCTCGAAATTACCACCACTAATCAAAATAATGATGTAGTGCTTAATTTTTGGCGTTTTCCCATGATCCCCTGCCGAAATATGCAGAGTGATATAAGCCATGATGATAATCTAGATACTATCGGCACTACAGTATCAACTTCTGATTTAAAATCAGCAGTGCCGAAAAATTGGGCCTTAGAAAACGCTTCAAAATGGTTAGGTTTACGTGCAAAAAATTTAGGCATAGGGCAACGATTTACGATTGATGCGCGCGATACTATAACCTCTGCACCAGAGCTCGTAAGAGCCTCTCTAAATATGGCGATGACGCACACTGATGAAAAATTATCTTATTTAGATAAACGCTTGGTTTTTGGCGGGCATACTATTTCAATTTGCTTTGCGCAGATTACGCGAGCTCTACCTAATCTACTGACGATAATCGCATGGGAGCAATGTGATCACACTGCGCCTGTATTTGAAAATGATCGAATTCGGAGTGCATTCAGTATTGGTGAAATATGCTCACTCAATGCGGTAGAAGGCGGAGGTTCGCTAATAAAAATACATGCCCTGTGTTATGCCGCACGTGGCTCACCAGAAATAGAGGAAAAGGTACTAGATTGGACATTTTGGGCATGGGGTTTATAGCCACATCATGAAACAGCCCGAATCCATCACTACACGCTTAGTCAAACACATTGTAGCCAGTGATTATCAACACATGCATAGAGCGGCTATCAAGTCTACGCAGATATTCATTCTAGATTCTTTGGGCGTTGCCCTCTCCGGCACACGCGTACCGATGGTTAGACATCTAAAACAGATGGCTAATAGTTGGGGTTTCGGAGAAGCAGCAACTATCTGGGGTACGGGTGAGCGCGTACCAGCAGTAACTGCAGCCTTCATAAATAGCTACCAAATTCATAATCAGGAATGGGATTGCTTACATGAACCAGCTGTCGTACACCCCATGGCTGTTGTACTTGCCACGCTCATTGCATGGGCTGAAGCGCGTGGCGGCATTACAGGACGCGAACTAATCAACGCCTGCTCTGTCGCAATTGATGTTGCAGCAGGTATCGGTTGTGCCGCGCGTAATCAACTTCGATTTTTTAGGCCTGCCATGTGCGGTGCATTGGGCGCAACCGCCGGCATTGCACGCCTGCTAAAACTTGATGAGCACAAGACCCGAAGTGCTTTAGGTATTGCCTACAGCCAACTCTCTGGGACTATGCAAGCGCACTTAGAAGGCTCAGCTGTGCTGCCAATGCAAATAAGTTTCAACACCCGTGCTGCACTCAATGCTATTGATCTAGTTCAAGTAGGAGCAAATGGTCCGAAAGATTTCTTAGAGGGTCAATTCGGATACTTCAATTTAATAGACCCAGATTGGGACCAAAACTCATTTGATGATCTTGAGCAGTGCTCCCGCGTCACAGAACTATCACATAAACCCTTTCCAAGTGGACGCGCCACCCACGGTGGTATCGATGGCACTTTAATCTTACGCGAAAAATACAGCTTTAATTTAAACGATATTCAAACGATCCGTGTAATCGCACCGCCTCTCGTAGTGCAACTAGTGGACCGACTCCCATCAAAAGAAATGACACCTTCTTATGCTCGACTGTGTTTACCCTACGTTGTAGCTAGCGCCTTACTTAAGGGAAATATCGATGTCAGTGATTTTGATGAACTAGCGCTGCGAGACCCCAAGAGACTTGAACTAGCCAAACATGTAGAAGTTGTACGTGATCAGAACCCTTCACTCAACGCACTAAGCCCGCAGCGCGTAGAGATCTTTCTTAAAGACGGACGCAGCCACTCAATAGACTTACCAGTTGTTATTGGCGCGCCCGATCGACCCTTAAGTCACGAATGTCATTTAGAAAAGTTTAAACTTGCAGTAGCATCTGGCCTACAAGCACTACCATCAAAAAATGTTATATCACTCATTGATTTAATTAATAATTTAGAAGATCTCACAGAAATACGCGAATTAGTTTTGCTGATGAAATTTCCTCCTTTGCTAAATTATTAATGAACTTTAATAACTATTTTAAATCTTGTATTATGCTGAGTTGCTGCGTAATTTCCCTACTGCTGATGCATTCACTAAAAACCTTGTAAAACTCTTAAAAAAAATGTATTCGCGATAAAATACATTACTTCTGCATTGCATGACATGTGCTTGGCAGATACTGTTTTATCAACGCCTCTGGAGTAATAAAGGGTTGTTGCCTAGTGATATTCGAGGTCTTATAGATCTCGTCAGCCTCGTAATTAGTGATACTCCTCACCACCAGAGACGTTCATCGCCTCTCCAGTAATATAATCTGCCTGTGAAGAAGCAAGGAAAGCACAAGCCTTGGCGATATCATCCTGCAAACCTGATCGACCTAAAGGTATACGCGAGTGCATATCCGCTAAATATTTCTCTTCACTACGACCAGTGGCAGCACTGAAATATTTATTTTGCCAAGCCCCCAGACCTGTCGTCACGTGGTTGGGACAAATAGTATTAACTGTAATTCTCTGTGCGCCAAGCTCAATTGCTGCGGTACGCGTAAGCCCCACAACACCATGCTTGGATGACACGTAAGGTGCCGCATAAGGAAATCCAGACTTTGAAGCTTGGCTACCTATATTTATAATTCTACCACCTCCTCCTTGAGCAATCATTTGGATCGCAGCATATTTTATACCAAAGAAAACACCGCGCAAATTAACGCCAAGGACGGCATCCCAATCAGACGCCTGCATTTCAATAATAGGCTTCATAAGGTAGCCGATGCCGGCGTTATTCACCATTACATCCAACCGACCATAATGTGCTACTGTTTTCGCCACGAGCACCTTCACTTGGGACTCTTCCAAAACATCACAACTAATACTGATAGCTTCACCACCTGCGGCGAGGATATCTGTGGCAACCTGCTGCATCTCGGTAGTCGAACCAATCGCGTCATTGGGTATTTCGCGCCCTCGTGCTACCCCAATATCACTGACCACCACCTTACAACCCTCCGCTGCCATCCGCTTAGCCATGGCTTCTCCCAAACCCTGAGGACGACCCGAGCCTGTGACGATCACCACTTTGTCTTTTAAATCTGCGTACATACTCATCTGAAAAACCTTCTGTCTAATACCTTGAAGGTGCTGATAACATCAGCCTAAGCTTCCGGAGTCAATGCACTGATGAATGATCTGCTAGTAGAACTACACCCACCACTGGCTTGGGTAAGGTTAAATAGGCCAGAAAAGCGTAATGCTGTGACCAGCGCTATGTGGTCGGGACTCATTGATCTGGCTAGGCAATTTAGCGTGCCAAGCTCAACTCGCGTAATCCTGCTGCGCGGTATGGGCACGGTTGCCTTCAGCGCTGGGGCAGATATTGCCGAAATGGAGCAGAATCTTGCCAATACAAGGCGCATTAAAGAGATGGCACAAGCTGTCCTAGATGCACAAGTAGCTTGGGAGAGGATTCCACTCCCAACCATCGCAGTTATTCAAGGCGCTTGTACAGGTGGAGGCTGCGGACTCGCTCTAGCTTGCGATCTTCGTTTGGGAAGCCCAGAGGCTTTTTTTGCTATTCCACCAGCTAAACTTGGTCTCGCCTACTCTTTAGCTGATACGAAACGTCTCTATAATTTAGTCGGACCAGCACTCACCAAGGACATTTTATTTACCGGTCGACGTATAAACGCCCAAGAAGCTCTCTCACTGGGAATAATTAATGAAATTGTACCTAGTGCGTTAATACAAAAACGCGCTATCGCACTTGCAGAGCAAATTTCTAGAAACGCCGAAAACTCAGTACGCGCCGCCAAAGCAGTTGTGAATCTCATCAGCGCCGGAATAAATACAGAAACTCCTGAATCCAGGCGCTATTACGATGAGAGCTTTTCATCTGCTGAATTCCTTGAAGGAGCACGCGCATTCATTAAAAAGCGTAGCCCTAAATTTTAAAAAGTACTTTTCAAATTGTCTAATCAAAGCATTAAATTTACTTACACGAAGCAGCCGCTCTATGCTTGGCTCGTCGTGTTTATACTCGCACTAGCAAACTGCGTATCTTATATTGATAGATTAATTATTTCTTTGCTTGTTCAACCAATTAAAGCAGATCTAAATATTTCTGATACCCAATTTAGTTTACTTACAGGGGCAGCCTTTGCTATATTTTATTGCGGAATGGGGCTTGTCATTGCACGCTGGGCTGATCGTTACAGCCGCAAGTGGATTATCATTATTGGCATGATCACATGGTGCTCTATGACTTCGTTAGCAAGTATTGCGCGAAATTTTAGCCAATTATTTTTATTTCGTATTGGCGTAGGCGTGGGCGAAGCTACCCTATCTCCCTCCGCTTACTCTATGTTGGCAGGTTATTTTCCACCACAACGGCTTGCACTTGCAATTGGTATTTTTAGCTCTGGCGTCACAGCCGGCACAGGACTAGCATTTTTATTAGGTGGCGCAACCATTACATGGGTCCTGGCACAAGACACAATGACGCTGCCACTACTGGGAACTTTAAGTGGTTGGCGACTGGTAATGCTTATTGTCGGATTGCTCGGCTTACCTATTATCTTACTCATGTTATTAGTTCGTGAACCTACACGTCAAAATAACATTAACCCAGCAACTATCTTTGAAGTTTGGATACATTATAAGCAGAACATTCAAAAATACGGGCTGCTATTAATCGGCTATGGCACCACATCTATCACTGCATTTTCAGTGATGACTTGGACCCCTGCACTCTACCAAAGACAATATGGGGCAAGCATCTCAGAGGCTGCAGCAACTATTGGCACAGTGGCGCTCGTCGGTGGCTTGCTAGGCGCATTTTTAGGTGGGATAGTGGCTGACCATTTAGCGCAACGCGGCGATCCACTCGCCAAACTCAAGGTTTTATTTGGCTGTGGTGTCGGTCTGTTAGTCCCCTCAGTGATTGCGCCTCTAATGCCCACCATGAACGGTCATGCTGCTGTAATTTTTTTCACTTTTTTCTTTGGTACAGCCGCAACTGGACCTGCAGCTTCTTATATACAAACTATTACACCAGATCGAATGCGCGCCCAATTTGGCGCTGTGTATCAATTTGCACTTACTTTTGTAGGCGCCACGCTAGGACCCCTAGCAGTCGCTTTAGTGACCAATTATGTTTATGGAGATGAGCAAAAACTGGGTTACTCTATGTCAACTGTCTCGGCAATAGCCAACCCAATTGCCGCCTGGTTGTTATGGCGCGCACTCCAAGCTGAGCGATGCCAACTAGCTACAAAGTAAAATACACTTTGATATAATTAGGTCTTGCTTAATAATTGTCCAATTGACGGACAAAAGCTTAAAACAAATAGTTTAATAGAAGCTCTTTAGCGTCTAATAGTAATCTCAAAAGCAGGCTTTAGTTATGTATATAAATTTTTGGTATCCCATTGTTCTCTGTAAAGATTTAGGTGCCTTACCGCAGAAAGTGCGGATACTCTCCCATGATTTTGTGGTATTTCGTGACGAGCAAGGCACACCAGCTGTGCTCTCGGATACCTGCGGGCATCGCGGTGCCTCACTCTCAGCAGGAAAGTGCAAAGAAGACGGTACTATCCAATGTCCGTATCATGGCTGGCGCTATAACACTAAAGGCGTTTGTACACTCATTCCCTCTATCGGTAAAACCACCAAACCACCCCCACGCGCTCGAGTCGACTCCTATCCTGTACAAGAAAAACATGGCATTGTGTTCGCCTTCTTAGGTGATTTGCCGGAAGCTGAACGGCCTCCGATCATGCCAATTCCAGAAGCTGAAGATCCGCAGTGGCGCCCGACTTTACTCACCTTCGATGTGAACTATTATTACGAACGCTCGATTGAGAATGGATTAGACCCAGCCCATAACGAATATGTGCACCCTACACACGGCCATTCCGGTGAACGAGAAGATACATACATAATGACTGATTTACGACCACACCAAAACAACATCTGGGGCAATGGCTTTCTATCGAGTTTCGACGCACCACCTATACGTAGCCGCTTCTGGAAACTCTTCCGTAAACCTGGCGGGAAGATGGAGGCGGGCTCAGGCACCTATGGCCCTAATCATATGTGGACGTACATCAACTTTAATGCAAAAACTGGTATACATCAATTTATGTTTGAAGCACCTATCGATGAACATAACACACGAATCTTTTTACTTTGCTACCGAAATCTTGGTTTTTTTCGCATCGACAGAGCAGGGTTCTTAGGGAAGATATTCAAGCCATTCCTGAATCGATTAATAGATAAGAAAATTGACCAGCGGAACATGGTTATTGCCATGCAAGATGTTAAAGTCATAAATAATCTCAAACCCACGCTTACGCCTCCATTACGCACGCGTGAACTTATGATGCCTGCAGATCGTGTAATACATGAGTATCGCGACAAATTATTAAGTTTTGAAGAGCGGGGATGGCGCATTGATCTGCCTGCCTTGCGGAAAGCACACGAGACAGGTGATGTAATCTATGCTATCCCCTCACCAGAAAGACGTCAGCTAAATACCTGGGTTCTGGAAAATGTACCCTTAATCGCTAAATCGGAGGCGTAGGCGCTACGCCTTCGCTTAGCCACCTGAGCTCACCTACTGCCATTTTACATACCGTCATTCTGGCAGCAGGTGGATCGGTAAGGTTTGGCTCCCCGAAAGCTTTAGCGATCATTAATGGCAAACCAATGTTGCACCGTGTACTGGAATGCTGCAGCACACCGATGACATTAGTCTTAGGAGCTAATGCTAAAAAAATTTACAATACTTTACCCTCGTTTCCAGGTGAAATTATTGTTCATACCGAGTGGGCAGAAGGCCTATCGAGCTCATTATGTGCTGCACTTAAAAATATACCGAGTAATACTGCCGCTATACTATTCGTATTAGGTGATCAGCCACTTATCACTCAAAAAGAATTAAAAAATTTGCATAATATATGGAAAAATAATACGACACGTATCGTCGCCGCTGAGTACGGAGAGAACATAGGCGCCCCCTGTATTTTTCCATGCTCATATTTTACAGAGTTACAAAGCCTTAAAGGCGACCGCGGCGCACAAGCACTTCTTAAAAAATATTATTCGCAGGTACTGCGAGTTACGATGAATTCAGCTTCAATTGACATAGACACACCTGCAGATTTATATAAGGTCTATATATAAAAATATAGGAGCTAAAAAATTATTTTAATTAAGAAATATCTTTATGAACACTAGGAATAAAATGACTCGTATACTAATTTTTTTTGGATTTATTTGTATATCAAATTTAACAGCATTAGCGGACGAAGGTATGTGGACTTTTGATAACTTTCCGAGTGCTGAAGTACAGAACCTCTATGGCGTCAAAATAGATGAGCCATGGCTAAACCGTGTGCGCTTAGCGACTGTTCGACTATCTAACTGTACTGGATCTTTTGTATCTCCTAACGGCCTAATTCTAACAAACCATCATTGCATAGCAAATTGCGTAGCAGAAAATTCGTCTAAAGATAAAAATTTACTTGAAGACGGTTTTATTGCTGCTACATACCAAAAAGAGATTCGTTGCTCTACACAGATTGCTGATACTCTCATCGAGATTGAAAATATCTCAAATAAAATTTCTAAAGCAACATCTAGCCTAAGTAACAACATTGCTAATGAAATACGAAAAAAAACACTTACTAATCTTGAAAAATTATGTGAAAAAAAATTAATTAGTAATCTAAAAACTACTGCAATTTCATGCCAAAGCGTTAACCTATATAAAGGTGGTGGATATTATTTATACAAATACCGTCGCTATACAGATATACGTCTAGTCTTTGCACCTGAAGCGAATATTGCTGCATTTGGCGGGGATCCTGATAATTTTCAATTTCCACGCTGGTGTTTAGATATGGGATTATTGCGTGCCTATGAAAATGGAGTCCCTGTAAAAATTAAGGATTCACTACTTATTAACTGGAAGGGCCCTTCTGCTGGAGAGTTCGTACTAGTCTCAGGACATCCTGGCTCAACAAATCGCTTATTAAGCACCTCCCAATTAGACTATCTTCGTACAGTTGATTTACCACGCGAACTTCTGTTGACTAGCGAATTACGTGGTCGTTTTTTACAATTTGGTAAAACTAGCATAGAAGCCCAGCGCATTGTGTTGGACACCCTAAATAACCTAGAAAACCAGCTTAAGGTAAAAAGAAAAAAACAGGATGCCCTGTTGGATCCAGTCATAGTTTCGCAAAAAATACGCGATGAAAATGCACTGAAGCAATATGTTGCACAGACACCTGCACTACTAGATATAGGCAATCCTTGGACCGAGATTGAGAAAATAACTGAGCTTCAGCGCAACATTAGCAATGAACTATATTTCTTAGAAAATGCTGCTGGTTTTGACAGTCACTTATTTAAAATTGCGAGAACATTAGTTCGTGGCACTATGGAGCGTGAGAAACCAAACGCAGATCGCCTGCGCGAATATACAGACAATGAAATACCAAGAATAGAACAAAAACTCGCTGCTGAAACTCCAGTCTACCTAGAGCTCGAGAACTTAACATTATCATTTAGTTTAGAGCGTATGCGCGAATGGCTAGGCCCTGACCACCTTACTGTGAGAGACCTATTCGCTAAAGATTCAGCAGATACTCTAGCTAACTCTTTGCTATCTAAAAGCCAGTTATCAGATCCAAGAGTCCGGTTGGCTTTATGGAAAGGTGGAAGCCCGCATCTCCGGGCTTCTACAGACCCCATGATTCAGTTTGCCTTTAAAATTGAACCCAAAGCACGTGCTTTACGTAAACGATACGAAGATGAAATTGAAGGACCGATGCGTAGTGCTGAAGAGAAAATTGCAAAAGCACGCTTTAGTTTTTATGGGACTAATATCTACCCTGACGCCACCTTCACCTTGCGTCTTAACTTCGGCACTGTGCAAGGTTGGGTTGAAAAAGGTCAGGTTTTGAAGCCCTTCACCAATCTCTCAACAGCATTTGCACGCTCCACTGGACAAACACCATTTAAGATGCCAGAAAGTTGGGAGAAGGTTAAAAATCAGTTAGATTCTGATACGCTG
>SHZO01000021.1 GCA_009692285.1 Gammaproteobacteria bacterium
TGGATGGGCGTGCAGGTCCTGCAAAAGATGTACTTATACGTACAGCGGGAAGTAATGCCACATTCGAATTATTTATTTTCTTTGCACTACAAGCGCTTAGAAGAATAATTAAAATGGGAGAAAAAATTAAATATAATTTAGGAGACTTAAGCATAAATTAGACTTAATCTTGCCTTACGGCAGAGAGGCTCCAGTTGCATAATCGAGCTCAGCTTGCCGCGCAAGCAGTTCTGTGCGGATCGCATTGAGGTTTAATTCAGCATTAGTTAAGCTAACCCGTGAATCTAAGAATTCAACTTGCGATAGCATTCCTTCATCTCGTTTTCGTTCAGAAATACGAAAGGCTGCCCGCGTAGCTTCCAAACGAGCTTGCGCAGCTCGTAAAGAGGCTGCTGTAGCTTTTAATTGATCGAGGGCTTGCTGTACCTCAAGTTTAATTTTTTGTGATATCTCCTCGCGTTGGAGTTGTGCTTGTTTTTCTAAAGCTCGTGCAGCATTAATCTCGGCACGACGACTACCACCGTCAGTCACTGTCCAGTTTAACAATAATGAAACAGTACTAAAATTTCGACCACCACCGAACTCATAACGTTCGCCTTGGATGCCGTTATCAATACCTAGCGCTAATATCGGCAGTCGAGCAGAACGCGCAATATCTAGCCGTGAGCGCGCTACAATTACTATACGCTCACTTTGGTCAATTTCAGGCCGTGTCTTTAACGCAGTATTACGTAAGACTTTTAGATCAGCTGTTGTCTGTTGCACCTCAGTTTCGATTTCTGCAAATTCAAGCTCTGTAGTCAAGTCTTGGTTTAGTAAAAAATTAACAAAGCTTTGTACTTGGCTACGCATGTTACTAATTTCTGTTAGCTGTTGTTCAACTGTCAGTAGCTCTGCTTTAGCACGTAAGACTTGATCTTGAGTAATTTTTCCGTTGCGAAATAAAGACTCACTAATGCGTAGATTTTCAGCGAGCAATAATTGGCTCGCTTTAATAATATTTTCCCCACGTGTTGTGCGTAGCCAATCTAAATACCCTACGGTGATATCACGCCGGAGTCGTGCAGATAATGCGAGTCGTGCAAATTCGTTGGCTTGTAAGAGCGAGCGTTGGGCGCGTACTGCAGCGGGGATCGCTGGCGCAAAAAGTGCTTGTTTTACGGTGAGGCGCGTGTCTTGTTCGCGTGGCCTTTGAAGAGCAAAACTTTGATTGAATATGGGGAGTGTTAGCTCGCGGCCACCTTCCGCGCGGGTGTAACGCGCTCCTAGGGTAGCTTCGGGAAAAAAGCGACTGCGTGCAATATCGAGCGCCGCTTGGCTGCGCTCTATCTCTAAGTCTGCCGAGCGCAAGCTAAGGTTTGTGTTTAAGCCGGTGCGCACATAGTCATTGATGATGTCGGCAACGGGACGATGGATGGCAGTTTCCGGCACATTGGCAACCAACTGCGCCCAAATAACCAAAGGGCATAAACCTATCCCAAGGCAGATAAGCATTAAGCGAGGCATCATTGCTTGAGTCTTTCTGGGGAAAGTGCCCAAGTAGCCATCACAAAACCTTGCTCAATTAACTGCTTCGCATCCAATCCTTTGTCCTGCAGATTGCCTTTTTTTGTAATCGTGAGTTGAATTAGTCCGTGCATCAGCCCCCAGAGTACGAACCCAATTAGCGTGGGCGAACCTGCATCGCTGCGAATTGAACCGTCGCGTAACCCTTGTTCGATGCTAGTTACAAGAACTCCCTGAACTCGATTACCCGCAGCTATGCATGCCTTGTAACTGTGTTCGTTCTGGCCTGATGTGGTGTAGGTTTCAAGTAGGGCCAAAGCTTCAAAACGCGCGGGTAATTCCGCAGCGAACGTCACATAGGCGCGACCACAGACGTCTACTTTTTCAATACCTAGTAATCGGGTGGTTGCAGCAAGTTCAAACCGTTGGTGCAGATCCTTTAGCGCACGCTCACATATAGCAAGAATCAGATCCGACTTATCTTGGACATACAAGTAGATCAGTGCTCTTGAGAGGCGCGCTTTGCGGGCAACTTGATCCATAGTCATGGCTTCAATGCCCACCACCTCTGCTACTGCCTCAGCAGCGTCGAGTATCTCAATGCGGCGGCGTTCTTTTTCTTCTAAGCGACGTTCAGTCAGGCCGTTCATGTAACGAAGTCTGAACCTTTTTTTGACGATATGTCAACTATTAGACTTATGTATTAAATATAGCTTCTTGTCAACCAGAATACTATCATCCCACCGAGAATGGTCGTCAGAGTGCTGCGCGTAATGAGGTAAATTAATACGCTTGCAATGCCGGCTAAGAGCCGTGGGTTTAGGGCGCTAAGGTTTAACGCGCCATGCTCAAACAACAGATCAGGAACAATGATGGCTGCAAGGGCGCAAGCCGGAGCAAACTGTAGGGAGGATTCAACACTCGCTGAGAGTCTTAATCGGGGACCTAAAAGCGGTAAAACGCAGCGCGTTACAATAGCTGAAAAAGCCACGCCTGCAATAGCCCACCAGACTGTAAAATCGTTCATTTAATGCTGCCTCGAAGCCGGCTTTACGGATTCTGCTAAAAGGGCCGCACTCATACCACTGATCACTCCAAGTAACAATCCTAGCTTTAAAGGCAATGAATATGCTATAAATGAGACTAATGATGCTATTAATACCCCTACTAAAGTCGGCTGATAGCGGCATAAAGGGACTACCAAAGCAACTAAAGCGAGGCTTCCTGCCAGCTCTAAGCCCCAGTTACTCGGGATAAGACTCCCCGCCCAAATACCTGCAATTGAACCGACTTGCCATATCACCCAATTACAAATAGCTGCGCCTAAATAATAGGCGCTAATGTGAGGGTAATTGGGCTCCTGAGTTAAGAGCGTGGTGAAGCGTACAAACATAATGTCTGCTACAAGGTAAGCTAACCATAATCGCGTAAACCATGGCTCTTGGCTTAAGTGCCGGCGAGTCATGGCGCTGTAGACGACAAAGCGTAGATTCACAACAATGGCCGTTAGGGTGATCAGCCACAAAGGAGCCCCGCTAATAATCAGCGGTAAAGCGGCAAGTTGTGCGCTGCCTGCATAAGCAGCCAGACTTAAGCCAGTAGCCTGCTGTATCGTTAGCCCGGATTTTATCATTGCGACACCAGTAACTAGAGCCCAAGCAATAATCCCAGGGGCGGCAGGCAGTATGTCGCGTACCCCGCGACGGTAAGCTTCTTCTCGACTTAGTTCAGTCATGGTGGCCCACAATAAACGCAGCATATCCCGTCTGCTAGCTTTGCAAATAAGAATCACTTACATTTAGATCTAAATGAGAATCAAACGCAATAAAAAATTAACAGATCTTTCGGTTGGGGGCCGCGGCATTGTGCAATCTGCGGAAGCTCTAGATGTGCAATCTGCGCCGCTGGCGCGCCGTTTATTAGAGTTAGGTTTTGTGCCTGGTGCTAAGGTTGAAGTAATAGCTACTATGTGGCCGGGTGAAGATCCTATGGCCATACGCGTAGGCGGATCCATTTTTGCTTTGCGACGGCATGAAGCAGGATTAATTAATCTTGCCCCTGCGGTGTTATAGCGTGTTGCACCCCGAAGTGCCGATCGCTTTGATTGGGTTGCCCAATTGCGGCAAAACAGCGCTCTTTAATCGCCTTACTGGTAGCCGGCAAAAAGTTGCTAACTATCCAGGCGTCACTGTAGAGCGCAAAGAAGGGCGCTTTATTGCTGCGACTGGGGAGCAATATTGCGTGCTTGATCTGCCGGGAACCTATAGCCTAACCCCAACTACCTTAGATGAGGCTATTACACGAGATGTTGCACTTGGTAGATTAAGTCACGAGAAGCGACCAGTAATAATTGTGTTGGTCGCTGATGCAACCCATCTTGCTTTATCTTTACGTTTAGCCCTTGAAGCCAAGCTACTCGGCTTGCCAATGATCCTTGCTTTAAATATGAGTGATATCGCGAAACGTCGTGGGTTTGCTCTAAATCATATTCAACTGGAGCACGAGCTGGGCATTCCAGTAGTGAAAACGATTGCGGTAAGACAAGGCGGCACAGAAGCTTTGGTTTTTGCCCTAAATAAAATAGCGAAAAGCGCTGCTGAGGATAAAATTCCAAGGTTTCAGAATGACTCTTGGGAAGAGCCTAGTTCCGAAGCTATTCGTCTGACTCATCTTGAGGCAGCGCGTATTTTGGCCAATTGCGAATATCAAGAGCCTAAACGCAGTGAGCTCATAGCACGTATTGATCAGGTCCTACTGCATCCATTTTATGGTATGGCCATATTAGGGGGTCTGTTGTTCTGCGTCTTTCAGGCTGTTTTCAGTTGGGCAACATGGCCTATGGCATGGATTGATTTGAGTGTGAGTGCGTTATCTAATATTTTACAACAATACTTGGCCGTCGGTCCTTTACGGAGCTTGCTGATAGATGGTGTGTTAGCAGGAGTAGGCAGTGTAATTATTTTCTTACCGCAAATTTTAATTTTATTCTGTTTTATTCTTGCTCTAGAAGACAGTGGGTATCTACCCCGAGCTGCTTACTTATTAGATCGCGTTATGGGAAGCGTAGGACTTTCTGGACGCGCATTCATTCCTCTGTTGTCATCTTTTGCCTGTGCGGTACCAGGTATCATGGCTACGCGTACTATTCCAAACTTACGTGATCGAATTACAACTATTATGGTCGCACCCCTGATGACGTGTTCAGCACGCCTACCTGTATATGCATTAATTATTGCAGCATTTATTCCTACCCGTAGTTTAGGGTGGTTTAATTTGCAAGGTGTGGTTCTATTTTTGCTTTATTTTGCAGGTATCTTAAGTGCTATGTTAGTAGCTTGGGTGTTTAAGCTAGTTTTGCAAGCTCCACGTAAACATGTGCTGTTATTAGAACTACCCGATTACCAATGGCCCAATTTGCAAACGATTGCTATAGGTCTTTGGGAGCGCGCAAAAGTATTTTTAGGACGTGTAGGCGGCATTATTTTGGCGCTCATGATTTTACTTTGGGTGTTATCAAGTTTCCCTGGCTCTCCTACTGGGGCTACGGGCGCGGCTATTGAATATAGTATTGCAGGGTATATCGGCCGTGCATTAGCTGTCGTACTTGAGCCTATAGGCTTTAATTGGCAGATTTGTATTGCACTAATTCCCGGGCTTGCTGCACGGGAAGTCGCCGTAGCTGCTTTAGGTACGGTGTATGCCCTCTCCGCTAGTGGTGATGCAGTAGCCGGAGCTTTGCTGCCTGTCATTGCGACCCAATGGAGTATCAGCACTGCGATGGCTTTGTTGGCATGGTATGTTTTTGCGCCACAATGTTTGGCTACATTAGCGGTTGTTAAGCGTGAGACAAATAGTTGGAGATACCCTCTTTTCATGGCAGCCTATATGTTTTCTCTAGCTTATTTGGCAGCTTTTTTAACCTTCCAAATTACCACAGAAATATACAGTGCTTAAATGCAGCTAGTAGCCACAATATTTTTGGTTTGTGCTTCTAGTCTTTATGTTATTTGGGCAATCCTACCATTGCGTCTACAGTGTATTATTTTAAAACACTGGTTCCCTCAACTCTATAAGCGCAAAATTATTAAAATGCAGAAGCCATGCGGAAGCTGTAGTGCGAGTATTGAAGAGAGCAAAAAGACATGAAGTCTACGCTGCTGTTTTACGTAATTTATTTAGCGCTAGGTTCCTTGGCTACTGCTGAAGTTGTCGTTAAGGATGATACAGGCGCAACCTTATATTTTTCCCAAACCCCGCAGCGAATTGTAAGCCTTTCTGCTGGCGCTACTGAAATGTTATTTGTCGCAGGAGCCGGAGCTAAGATTAAAGCCACGGTACAAGGCGCTGATGAGCCAAGTGCCGCAAAAAAGATTGTCCGCATAGGAGATCCAAATGCATTGCAGTATCCGAGGCTAATTGCGTTAAACCCAGAGGTAATAGTTGTCTGGAAAGATATGACTAATCGTTTAGTCATTGAGAGCTTAGAGAAGCTTAAATTTAAAATTTATTATGTAAGTGCTGCGAAGCTGAGTGATATTCCAAATTCAATACAACGTTTAGGAACGCTAGCAGGAACGGAAGTAATTGCTGGCCAAGCCGCTAAAGCCATACAGTTAAGACTGTCAGCAATGAAATTTACAAAATCTGACATTCCTCCTCTGAAGGTTTTCTATATGATTTTAGACAGCCCCTTGTACACTATCGGAGGGCGGCATATTCTCACCGATGCTTTGCGCTACTGTGGCGCACGTAATATTTTCGCAGATATTGATTTCCCAGTTCCTATTGTTGAATTCTTGAACGTAGTTAAAGCAAATCCAGATGCTATATTGATGGCGACTGGACCGATCACTGCACGAGATTGGCGTGAACGTTGGGCAGCTTTTCGAAGTGTTAATGCAGTGGCAAACAAACAAGTAGTCCCGTTTATTGATCTACGATTAGAACGTATGGGACCAACAGCGATTGAAGCTGTTGCAGGTTTATGCAGTCAATTGCAGCACTTCAGGTCTTAAGTTATTTTATGTAATAACTTATATGATTAATTAATACATTTAATAAATTTTTGTGTATTTTTCACTCACGAAAATTTTCAAACTGTAGTGGACGATCAAAATTTTCTTTTCGTAATAATGCGATAGCTTCTTGTAAGTCGTCGCGTTTTTTACCGGTGATACGTACTTTATCTCCATGAATGCCTGCTTGAACATTAAGTTTTGCTTCCTTGACGTACTTCACTATTTTCTTGCCACATTCTTGGTCTACGCCATGTCGTAAAACAATATCTTGTCGCGCTTCAGCCAAATTACTGATTGGATCTTTAATTTCTAAGCAAGCCACATTTATCCCACGTTTTGAAAGCTTTGATTTTAATATCTCACGCATCTGCCCTAATTGAAAATCAACTTCTGCTTTGAGTGCAACAGTAAATGCTTTTACATTTAATTCGAAGCATGCGCTAGTGTCTTTAAAATCAAAACGTTGATTTAACTCGCGGTTTGCTTGATCAACCGCATTAGTTACTTCATGAGAGTCAAGTTCTGAGACTACATCGAAGGAAGGCATGTATTACTCTCTAAGGATGGATGATTTTTGTTGGTATCAAGTTTGGCTTTTCTTCAGCAAGTAATATATTAGTTAATTGCTCAAATTCAGCGACTATTTTTTTATAGTGAGAGCCTGTTGCAGGCCCTGAAAAGCCGGTGTGAATCTTTCTTATCTGACCTCGACGATCAATAAAAACTGTTGTTGGAAATGCAAATATACCATTAATCTCTGGAATTTTCTTTGCAGCAGTATCTTTATCAGATATACCAGCAATCAGCGTGGTGTAGTCAATGTTATAGCGATCACGAAAGCGATGCGTTGCCTCAACTGCTTTTGAAAAATCTCCAAACTGCTCAAACATTAAGGAAATTATTTCCAAACCTTGGCTACGCTTATTTTGGTGTAAGTTGGCCAATACAACTGCTTCATCATGGCAGTTGGGGCACCAACTGCCACCAAGGGCAACAATCACAACTTTACCTTTAAAAAAAGAATCACTTAAAGAAATATAAGTCCCCCCTAAATCTGGAAAACGAAAATCTAGAGTTTTTTCTCCTGGTAGCATATGTGTTATATTTTCTGCATCACCTAAAGAGGCGTTTACGTTTCTTTTGGCATGAAAAGTTTCAACTGAAGTCATGCCAGACCAAAATTTCCCTTTTAAAGATCCATCTGCTTCGATAGCTGCGTGATATAGAAATGCTTGCCCCCCATCAAATTTTGAGAGCTTTAGATCTGTACCCTGTAGCTCGCCAGCCAAAAAACGATGATCGCCTGTGGGCGTTAAAAATGTACCTGTGACTATATTCCCGGTTTGCGAAAATTCCCCTATGCCTGCATAACGTCTGCCATGATCATCGAAGGTAACCTCCCAACGACCCGTTAGATCAGCTTGGTTTTCTTCTGTTGGAATGTTTGGTTGAGAGAAACGCCAGTTCTGTCCGGCAATTGCCTTGAAGGGAATTAACTGCTTTTTGCCTCCACCTTTAATCATAGTGAGTGTGCCGTGCAATTCGTCTTGGCTGACTTTCGCTTCAAGGGTATTTTCAAAACCCGGCATGCGTAGGATTAAAATTGATCCCTTGTGTTGGACTTCAGCGACGCGCACACGATCAACACCATTAATCAAGTAAGCGATTTGTGTGTCGTTCTCAGTGATAAATTCTAATTCAAAGGGCAGCTCGCCGCCGGGTAGCGCGAGCGCAGCGCGCCACAGACCCTGGGGCAACGGTCCTGTAGTGTTATTGTCGCTTTGCTTACAGGCACTTAGAAGGCTTAGCAGGGCTGCACCGAGAAAAATTTGAAAATTGTTTGCATGCTTCATGTTTTAACTGTCACATCATATGTACTGGGTATAGGTAGAATATATCAATGGATATGTTCTCTACAGAGTTTTGGCCTTTAGTATTAGTAGGTTTTTTAGCTCAGTTAGTTGATGGGGCTCTAGGAATGGCCTATGGCCTATCCGCCAGTACTGTATTGGCGAGCTTTGGGCACCCTCCTGCTTTTATCAGCGCGACTGTGCACGCAGCCGAGATTTTTACTACCGGCGCGTCAGGTATTTCGCATGCTTGGTTTCGCAATCTAGATCGTATGCTTTTTTTTAAGCTCGTTTTGCCTGGTATGGTAGGCGGGGCGATAGGCGCTTATTTCTTGAGTACTTTAGATGGTAGTGCCGTGCGCCCCTTTGTGTGGGTCTATTTGTTGCTGCTGGGGATCATGTTATTACGCCGTGCTTTTAGGCGTAGTGACCCAACACTAGTGCGCGCTCCGGGTTATGTTTTAGGGTTAGTTGCAGGCACGCTTGATGCTATCGGTGGCGGTGGGTGGGGCACTATTACCACTCCGACACTAATCGCTCGCGGTATGCAGCCTCGTTATGCGATTGGCACTGCTAATGCCGCAGAATTTTTTGTCACACTAAGCATCTCTTTAACTTTTCTATTTACTTTTGACTGGCGTCGTTATGATCTAGTCATTGCCCTATTAGGGGGGGGGGTGTTGGCTGCCCCCTTTGGTGCTTTGATAGCGCAGCGGATTTCTGCTCGCGTTGCCATGCTGTTTGTAGGCACGCTCGTCATAGTGCTGGCGGTCGTCGGTTTGTTGCGTTCTTGACGCTTGTTCTACCAACACACCATAATTAATTTACACCCTATCTCTGGATAACTTTGCAAGCACCATTTGACATTTCTGGAGATTTAGACACACCAGTTTCAGCTTTCCTGAAATTGCAGTCATTTCATCCAAGCTTTTTACTCGAAAGCGTCGAAGGCGGTATGCGTGTTGGGCGTTATTCTTTTATCGGTTTTGGCGATATATTAGAGTTAAGATTAG
Organism: Gammaproteobacteria bacterium; assembly: GCA_009692285.1. Classification (GTDB taxonomy): domain Bacteria; phylum Pseudomonadota; class Gammaproteobacteria; order Steroidobacterales; family Steroidobacteraceae; genus UBA964. The sequence goes on from SHZO01000021.1 coordinate 9,388, forward strand.
ATCAAGATGTCCTCTGGGTCGCAGGCGAGAAATTACCGTTACCCAAAGATCAAGCAGCTTTACTACAGACTTTGCGTGATGCTTTAGCTCGCGCACCGCGGCCCACAGCTCCCGGTGCAGGGCCAAATTTCCCGATGGCTGGGGGTCTAGTTGGTTATAGCGCATATGAGATCGTCCGCTATTTTGAGCGCTGCCCACAACGGCACCATATGGGGCATGCGACGTCAGATATGCACTATTTGGCACCCCGTTCATTATTAGTTTTTGATCATCTTAGCCGCGGAATTGCTTTATTACATGCGGGTAGTGAGGTGGAGCGACAGTCTTTAAGACGAGAGGTCATATCCGCTTTGCGTGGTGCGATACCATTAATTAAAGTTAGTGGAGGATTTTCGCAGGCTGAGGCCTCCATGTCTAAAACGCAATTCCTGGATGGGGTTGCACGAACTAAAGAATATATTGCTGCTGGAGATGTGTATCAGCTAGTTTTGTCCGTACGTTTCAGCGGGCGACACGATATTGATCCTTTTGAAGCTTATCGTGCACTACGTTTAATCAACCCCTCCCCGTATATGTTTTATTGCAAACTAGGCGAGGTCACTATTGTTGGCTCTTCTCCCGAGGCTTTAGTTAAGCTCTCTGCTGGGCGCGCACAATTACGTCCTATTGCGGGTACTCGGCCGCGTGGGTTAGATCAAGTCATGGATTTGCAGCATGAGCATGAACTACTCGCAGACCCCAAAGAAAATGCAGAGCATGTGATGTTAGTTGATTTGGCACGCAACGATCTTGGTCGTGTAGCGCGCGCTGGATCTATTGAGATTGTGCCATTTCGATCCATTGAACGGTATAGTCATGTGATGCATATTGTTAGCGGTGTTAATGGCGAGCTTGCTGCTGGGCGTGATGCTTTTGATTTGTTTGCTGCTGCATTTCCCGCGGGGACTTTAGTAGGTGCACCTAAAGTTCGCGCTATGGAAATTATTAGTGAACTTGAGCCTGTTTCGCGTGGTTTATATGGTGGGACGGTAGGTTATTTTGGTGCACAGGGGGATATGGATCAGGCAATTACAATTCGTACATTAGTATTTCGCGGGGATGAATATAGCTACCAAGCAGGGGCTGGAATTGTCGCGGACAGCGTAGCAAAAAATGAATATGCCGAAGTGCTTTCTAAGAGTAGTGCAGCAGCTCGTGCTTTAGAGATAGCAGGGGAGATGAGTAGTGAGCTGGGCGTTAATAATCTTGGTGCAAAATGATGAGCCCGCGCATCTTATTGATAGATAACTATGACTCTTTTACTTATAACTTAGTACAGTCATTTTTAGTGTTAGGCGCACAGATTGAAGTTCATCGAAATGATGTGCTTACTGTGCAAGCTGCGCTTGAGTTGGCACCGACACACCTATGTATTTCACCTGGACCCGGCACCCCGTATGATGCTGGAACCTCAATGGGTATGATTAGTGCCTTTGCAGGCAAAATACCAATCTTTGGTGTTTGCTTAGGTCATCAAGCAATTGTAGAGGTTTTCGGTGGACAAGTATTGCGCGCTGCACGCTTAATGCATGGTAAAACGTCAATTATTCAACATGATGGCTTAGGCTTGTTTGAAGGTGTGCCACAGTCTTGTGAAGTTGGGCGCTACCATTCTTTAATTGCCCAACCGGATTCTTTGCCTTCTGAGCTCGCTGTCACCGCAAAAACTGAGCAAAATGAAATCATGGGCGTAAGGCATTCTAATTTTATGATAGAGGGAGTGCAGTTTCATCCTGAGAGTGTATTAACACCGCATGGTGATATGCTCGTATCAAATTTTTTAAAGCAGAATGGAGGGCATCGCTATCCGTGAAACCCTCGAGTGCTTGATTGCACGTAAAGATCTTAGCGAAGCCGCTGCAATACAATTATTGCACTCTCTCATGCGCGAGGATACAACCCAAGCGATGGCTGCGGCGTTACTCACGGCTTTAGCTAGTAAAGGAATCAGTGCTATAGAGTTGCGTGGTTTTGCGAACGGCATGCGTGAACTTGCGCGACAACCAGAGATTTCAGCAGATTTGTGTGCGCGTGCCATAGATATTGTAGGGACCGGTGGCGACGCTTCGGGGAGCCTGAATATTTCTACTGGCACTGCATTACTCGTCGCGGCGTGTGGAATTCCGGTAATCAAGCATGGTAATCGCTCTATATCAAGTCGTAGTGGTAGCGCAGATGTTTTAGAGCAGCTTGGTTTAGTTTTGCCTTTAGATGAAAAAAAATCGGGCGCTTGTTTGGCAGCGAGCGGGTTTACTTTTTTATTTGCACCCCATTACCACCCGGCAATGAAAGCTATTGCATCTGTGCGGCAAGCCTTAGGCATACGTACCATCTTCAATATTTTAGGGCCCTTGATTAACCCCGCAGCACCAGCTTTCCAAGTGATCGGCGCCTATAGCGAAGCTATTGCAGCATTGATGGCGCAGAGTCTGGTTGGGTCAAGCACGGTTACGCGAGCTTTCGTTGTCCATGGTGCTTCTGGATGGGATGAACCAACACCCATAGGTCCGTTCACGCTTTTTCAGGTCCATGCTGGTACAGTCAAGCGTACTGAGCGCACCCCTGCGGACTATGGCTTAGCAATTTGCAGCGCTGCAGACTTAGCTGGTGGCGATGCAGTACAGAATGCGGCGAGGTTACGTGCGGCGTTGTCTGGAGTTGATCAGGGTGCACACCGCGATTCGTTGCTTATGGGAGCATCCCTCGCTTTGGAGTGTGCGGGGCGAGCACGCACGCCTAAAGAAGGCGTGGCACTGGCCGCTGCCGCCATTAGTGAAGGACGTGCCTCCATAGTGCTGCAGCAGTTGGCGCAGTTTAGTGCTGTACTATGAATACATCTGATTTTTTATTTACCATGGCGCGCAGTAGCCGTGCACGCAGTGCAGCTTCGCAACAGCAGTGTGGGAGCGTTGAATTACGTGCTTTAATCAAAGAATTACCCTCTCCTCCACGCTTGCAGCGTTCAAATTTAGGCTTTGATTTGATTGCAGAAATAAAGCTTCGCTCTCCTGCGACAGGGCAGTTGAGTGCTTTAGTAGATGAAAATTTAGCCGATCGAGCCCGAGTATATGCAGAGGCCGGTGCTGCTGCAGTGTCAGTTTTGACAGAGCCTTCGCGTTTTGATGGAACGATAGAACATTTAATACTCACAGCTAGCGCTTTAGCTCCTTTGCAGGTGCCAGTAATGCGCAAAGACTTTTTGGTTGATGCGTATCAAGTACTTGAGGCGCGGGCAGCTGGAGCTGGTGGAGTATTAGTGATCTTACGGATGCTAGAGCGAAACGTCATTTCTGAGATGATAGACACAGCACTAGGAGAAAATTTATTTATTCTGCTTGAAGCCTTTGATGAAAATGATCTTATATTAGCTAAAGAATTACTCGAGGCGCGGAGAAGCTGTGCGCAAAATTTATTGCTTGGCATTAATTGCCGTGACTTAATTAGTCTACAAGTGATACCAAATCATTTGGAAAAAATGGCAAAATACTTGCCGCAGTATTTACCTGCAGGGATTGCTAGCGTTGCAGAGAGTGGCGTGACTTGCGCAGAAGACGCTGCACGTATGGCTAGCGCAGGCTACGATTTGGCTTTGGTGGGGGGTGCTCTTATGAGTGATGTACAGCCAGCGTCACTCGCTGCTGCAATGCTTACAGAGGCGCGAAAAGCAGTCGCAGCACGCACAGTACTAACCAGAGTAGCTCACTGAATGTGGATTAAAATCTGTGGTATGAATAGTGAAGCTGCGGTGGCGGCTGCTTTGCAAGCAGGCACGCAGGCGTTAGGGTTTGTATTTACCAGCTCACCACGTCGTGTGACTCTTGCACAAGCCGTGCAACTGGCAGCTCCTGCCCGTGGGCGGGCGCTATGTGTAGCCGTCACGCAGCATCCCGAGGCTTCAGTGTTAGTTGAAATTTTAAATTTTTTTAAACCAGATATTTTGCAAACCGATTGGAGTGATCTCATAGACTTAGATTTGCCTGCTGAACTTAAAGCGCTACCTGTGCAGCGCTCGGGGGCGATGCTTGTCTCACCATTGCCGAGTCGGCTGCTTTATGAAGGCCCAATTAGTGGTGCCGGTGTTACCGCTGATTGGACAAGTGCGCGAATTTTGGCGCACCAGACACAACTGGTACTCGCGGGCGGTTTGAATGCGAGTAATGTTGCAACGGCTATCGCAGCTGTGCACCCTTTCGGAGTTGATGTTTCGAGTGGTGTTGAATCTGCCCCAGGGAAAAAATCTGTGCGAAAAATTTTTGAATTTGTGAGTGCGGCACGCGCCGCGCTATAGGAGCCGATGTAATGAATGTTCATATCCGCTTCAGTCCAGCTGAGCAAGCGGCTTTCTTGCAAGCTGAAATTGATGGTGAGTATCCCGATGCACGTGGTCGTTTCGGTCCCTATGGTGGGCGTTATGTTCCGGAAACTTTAATTCCAGCATTAGAACGACTCACGAGGGGTATCCGTGAATATTTATATCGTGATGATTTTCAAATTGAGCTCATTGATCAACTTAAAACTTGGGTTGGCCGACCAACGGCGCTGTCTTTTGCTCCCCAGCTCTCAGCAGCTTGGGGAGCAAATATTTGGTTTAAGCGCGAGGATCTTGCACACACCGGCGCTCATAAAATTAATAATGCGATAGGGCAGGTCCTGCTTGCTAAACGCTTAGGAGCAAAACGCATTGTTGCTGAAACGGGCGCTGGTCAGCATGGCGTGGCTACGGCAGCAGCATGCGCGCGGTTAGGCTTCCCTTGTGTAGTCTACATGGGCGCAATCGACATGGAGCGTCAAGCTCCTAATGTTGGTCGTATGAAGCTCATGGGTGCAGAGGTCATCCCAGTTATTGGCGGAGATCAAACATTGCGTGCTGCGATCGACGAAGCGCTACGCGATTGGGTATCTGATCCGGGTGAAACTTTTTATGTTATTGGTTCAGCAGTTGGTCCACATCCTTATCCGTGGTTAGTTCGCGAACTACAGTCAATTATTGGCAGGGAAGCTCGAGCGCAATTTATAGCACAGCAAGGGCAGTTGCCTCATGCAGTCATGGCTTGTGTGGGCGGAGGGTCAAATGCGATTGGTATGTTTCATGCGTTTATCTCTGATAAGAGTGTACAAATCATTGGTGTTGAAGCTGGCGGCCGCAGCCCAGCCTTAGGGCAAAATGCCGCGAGCCTCTCATATGGGTGGCCTGGTGTTTTGCAAGGTTGTTATTCTTTATTGTTACAAGATGTAAATGGCCAGATTCAAGAAACAGAATCTATTTCTGCAGGGCTAGATTACCCCGGAGTCGGACCGGAGCATGCTTTGCTGATGGCTGCGGGGCGTGTGCATTATGAATCAGCGACGGATGCCGATTCTTTAGTGGCTTTACAAGAGTGTGCGCGCTTAGAAGGTATATTGCCGGCGCTAGAAACTGCGCATGCTTTGGTAGGCGCAAAACAGTGGGCACAAACTCATAAAGATCACCATATTATTGTTTGTATGTCAGGTCGTGGCGACAAAGATATGCAGACCCTACAGCGCAGCTTAATCGACCCTTTAAGCGCAACACCAGGCTCATAATAATGTTACCTCGCGAGCATTTGACTGCGGTAATTCGTAGGGTTAATGCCCGTGGCGAACCAGCACTTATCGCATTTTTAACCGCTGGTTTTCCGAGGGCACAAGATTTCACAGAGCACTTGCTCGCAGTTGCAGCAGGAGCAGATGTTGTTGAGATCGGCGTGCCCTTTACTGATCCTATGGCTGATGGGATGACTATTCAAAGATCTTCTCAGGCAGCGTTAAAGCAAGGTGTAAGTCTCAAATGGATTTTAGCTCAGCTTGGAACCATACAGCGTCCTGCGGCACCATTGGTGCTCATGAGCTATCTAAATCCACTCTTGCAATATGGTTATGAGCGCTTAGCCAAAGATGCCGCTGCCGTCGGTGTGTGCGGCTTCATTGTGCCGGATTTGCCTTTTGACGAGGGTGCTGAATTTCGTGCTGCATTATCATTAGAAGGTGTTGCTCTTATTCAAATGGTAAGTCCTGTGACAACACCAGAGCGATTAGCAGCAGTGTGTGCAGTCAGTGAAGGTTTTGTTTATGCCGTGACGATGACTGGTACTACTGGGCGTACTATTGCAGTCCCCGATACACCAATCAATTATCTGGAAAATGTGAGACGCCATTCTCCGGTGCCGGTATGTGCCGGGTTTGGAATACGCTCTGCAGAACAAGTGGCGCGCTTAAGTACTCATGTAGAAGGTGTTGTAGTGGGCTCAGCTTTAGTTGAAGTTTTAGAGCGTGGCGAAGACCCTACTGCATGGCTGCGCGCCTTGCGCCCATGAGTGAACCTGTAGTGCGCTCTCAGAGCGCTGTGCCACTTGGCTTGGCAGCTTTACTTGCCTGCTTATCAATGATTAGTCCATTTTCTATTGATACTTTTTTCCCCTCTATGAGGGCTATGCAAGCACAATTTGATATTAGTGCTTTATCTGTGCAGCAAACCATCACCGCATATTTCATACCATATGCGGTGATGTCTTTAGTGCATGGTCCGCTCTCCGATGCGCTCGGTCGACGCCTTGTAGTGCTTTGGGGTTTATTGCTTTACACAGTAGCCTCTTTGGCATGTGCTGTTGCACCTAGTTTTGCCGCCTTATTATTATTTCGTGCAATTCAGGGGATGACAGCTGGGGCGGGGTTAACAGTGGGGCGGGCTATTATAAGCGATCTGTATAAAGGCGCAGATGCACAACGTCTCATGAGTGTCGTCACTGTAATGTTTAGCCTCGCTCCAGCTATTGCACCGGTAGTTGGTGGTTATATTCATATTTTTTATAGTTGGCGGGGCGTATTTTTCTTTTTAACATTTATAGGCGCTGCATTATTTTTTGTCTGTTATCGTTTATTGCCTGAGACTCATCCTATATCAAAAAGAGTCTCTTTACATTTTGGCACGTTGTCCCGCAATGTATGTAAAATATTGTGTAATTCAAAATTCCTTTTTTTAGCTATGTGTAGCGCTATGCAATTTGCTGCTGTTATGCTTTACATTGGTTCCGCACCAGCAATTATCTTAGATACTTGGGAGCTCAGTGAAACGGAGTTTATTTATTTGTTTCTGCCCGTGATTAGTGGTTTTTTACTTGGGGCAATTACCTCTGGAAAATTAGCTGGGCATTCTGATCCAAGAAAATTAATGTTATTAGGCTTATTATTGACGATAATGGCTTCTTTATTGGGTATTGTACTTAATATTTTTATAATGGAACCACCGCGGCTTACACAACAATTAGTAATATTTTGTACTGCTTTAGGCGTTCAGTTTGTGTTCCCCGTAGTAACGATACGGGTGATGGCACTTTACCCTCAATGGCGCGGTTCAGTCGCTGCTGTACAGTCATTCCTACAGTTAGCCATCGCTAGTTTTATGATGGGTATTGTTGCGCCACTATTGCATGGTAATCTAGGCTACATTGCTTGCAGTTCGTTTTTTTTGGCACTAAGCGCCTTATGTTTTGCGCTATTTTCCGAAGGGCAAAAAGCTCTAGAAGGTACTACATGATTCAACATCTTAAAATTGGACGCTCGGCTCAAGAAACAGTAAACCAACAAAATAAAGTTAAAGATATTGTCGAAACTATTCTTGCAGATATTACAGCCCGAGGTGATGCTGCTGTTCGTGACCACTCACAAAAATTTGATCAATGGGCCCCAGAGTCTTTTAGGCTTAGTGCTTTGCAAATACAAAGCTGCTTAAATGCTGTTTCGAGTCAGACACTTAAAGATATTGAGTTTGCACAAACACAAATTCGTAATTTTGCGCTTGCACAACGTGCTGCGCTCTGCGATATCGAGGTTGAAACTTTACCTGGCGTTGTCTTAGGGCATAAAAATTTACCGATAAATTCCGTAGGTTGTTACGTACCTGGGGGGCGGTATCCGATGGTGGCATCTGCACATATGAGTGTAGTTACTGCAAAAGCTGCCGGTGTGCAACGAGTAATTGCGACGGCTCCACCTTTTGGCGGGGCTCCGCATCCTGCCATTGTTGCAGCTATGCATTTAGGTGGCGCTGATGAGATTTATGTTTTAGGTGGAGTACAAGCCGTTGCCGCAATGGCCATTGGCACGGAGTATATACAGCCGGTTGATATGATTGTTGGTCCAGGCAATTCGTATGTTGCTGAGGCTAAGCGACAGCTTTTTGGTCGAGTTGGGATTGATCTTTTAGCTGGACCGACAGAAACCTTACTCATCGCCGATGATTCTTGTGATGCAGAAATGGCTGCAGTTGATTTAATTGGTCAAGCTGAGCATGGTCCAGGATCCCCTGCAGTACTACTGACAAACTCTCCCTCCTTAGCGGGGGCTGTGCCGGGAGCAATTGAAAAATTACTGAGCTGGTTACCTACTGCAGATATTGCACGTGTGGCTTGGGAGAATTGTGGCGAAATAATTTTATGTGAGTCAATTGAGGAAATGCTCATCGAAGCAGATCGAATTGCGTCTGAGCATGTTCAGGTTATGACTCGAAACCCAGATTATTTCTTAGATAACATGCGTAACTATGGCGCTCTCTTTTTAGGTCATCGGACTAATGTTAGTTTTGGTGACAAAGTTATTGGCACTAACCATACACTGCCCACTTTACGCGCCGCACGCTATACGGGCGGATTGTGGGTAGGTAAGTTTATTAAGACTTGTACCTATCAGCGTATCCTCACGGATGAAGCCTCAGCAATGATAGGGGAGTATTGTTCGCGCCTATGCGAAATCGAGGGCTTTGCTGGCCACAAAGAGCAAGCTGATTTACGCATTCGCCGTTACGGACAGCGCGAGCGCCAATGAACCAAGATAGCACCTAACAAAAATAAATATCCCAGAATAGGCCAGGATGCGGAGAGCGAAAGCCACAAAACTCCAGCAATTAGTAGCGCGGTAGCATAAGTGACGCCTGCGTTACGCCGCTCAGAAATTTGTAATCTGCGCTCGAGCATTGTGAGCCCTTCTGCTTTGATACCTAGATGTAGATCCCCATCTTGCGCATCTTGCACAGCAACTTTCAGCAATGGCGGTAGTGATCGGAGAACCTCGAGGATATCAGGTAGAGCTTGTTTGAAGTGCCTCAACTGAGCCCGTGGCCCGAGACGATTTCTCATCCAGCTTTTTAAAATTGGACCAGCGGTATGCCAAATATCAAGCTCTGGGTACAAATCTCGACCGAGACCCTCAATATTAAGCAATGTTTTTTGTAAGAGTAAGAGTTGTGGCTGAATGCGCATATCAAAGCGCCGTGAAATATCAAACAATCTTAATAAAATGGTACCAAAAGAGATATCTTTAATTGGTCGATTAGAGATTGGTTCAAGTACAGTACGCACTGCCGATTCCATTTCATCTATGCGTGTATTTTTTGGGACCCAGCCTGACTCAATATGTAGTTCTGCGACTCTACGGTAGTTTTGATCCAATATGGCTAAAAAGTTCTCAGCCAAGTAATGTTGGTCGCGCAGACTAAGAATTCCAATGATGCCAAAATCTACTGCCGCATATTTAGGTTTTTCTGGATCATCAAGTAAAACAAATATATTTCCAGGGTGCATATCTGCATGAAAAAAATTATGCTTAAAAACTTGCGTGAAGAATATTTTTACTCCATTTTCAGCCAGCAGTTTAATATTAGTACCGGCTGCATTTAAGGCAGCTATATTACTAATAGTAACGCCATGAATGCGCTCCATTACCATAACGTTAATACGACAATAGTCCCAATGTATCAAAGGAACTTTAAGTAAATCAGAACCTAAAAAATTTCTTCGTAGCTGTGAAGCATTTGCTGCTTCGCGCATCAAATCTAATTCATCTAATATTGTTTTTTCATATTCTTTAATAATTTCAACTACTCGAAGACGGCGTGCTTCGCCAGATTTACGTTGTGCAATGGTGGCTAAGGCATGCATAACCTTAAGATCACGACTAATTACAGACCTCATTTTAGGCCGTAGCACTTTAACTACGACTTCAGTACCATCTACCAGAGTGGCAATATGCACTTGTGCAATAGAGGCAGAGGCTAATGGATTTATATCAAATGTTCTGAATGACTCAACTAGAGGGCGGTTGTAGGCTTTCTCTATAATATCAATGGCAATAGCGCCCTCAAAAGGAGGCACTCGATCTTGTAATTTGGCTAACTCATCGGCGATATCAGGAGGGAGTAAATCACGCCGCGTAGAAAGAGCCTGGCCAAACTTTATAAAAATAGGGCCTAGCTCCTCAAGAGCCAAACGAAGTCGTACTGCACGAGATAGTATTGTATGTCTCTCAAACCAAGCCCAAGGGGAAACAAAAAATATAAAACGTAGTGGTCGATATAAGTTTGTTTCTTTTAAAAATTCATCTAAGCCGTATCGTATAAAAATGCGGTGAATTTCAATTAAGCGCACGAGTACTTGAAATCTCATGGTGAGATTTCTAAGGCATTATGCTCTAAGGAACTTAGTATGGAATTAAGTCGCGCTTCGCAGCGGTCACAGGCTTCACGAAGAGCATCTACATTTTCAAAGAAAACCTCAGCTTCCACACCTGGCACGAGATCTCCTGACTCATGAGAGAAATATTCAGCAAGGTTTTGCACTGTAGTGAGGCTAGCTCTACGTCCAAATACTAATAAGCTTTTAGTAATTCTACCAAGCT
>SHZO01000022.1 GCA_009692285.1 Gammaproteobacteria bacterium
CTACAGAAACAAATAGCGCACAAGTCAAAAACTGTGGAAATGTTCTTGCTACTGGATAGAGAAAACCCCCCACTGCAAGCCATAAAAAACCTAAAGAATATATCGGTTTACAACCTATTCTATCTGACAAAGCGCCAATATGCGCAATGAGCAAAATTGACACAATCTCATTAAAAAAACCTATAGTTCCTAAAATTCGACCCTGTTGGTCTTGTGGAATATCCAAGTTAGCATTCAATAAATAAGGCCTTATAAATGCTAAGAATGCTAAAAAGCCGATAGTAATAAAAGAGGCTAGCAGCGAAGTACTTGCATTCCATGGTGTATAACCAGGAGCAAGCCAAACTGGGCCAAAACGACGAGTGTCAATGAGATCTCTCACGTTATAATTCTCCGCTTAGATACAACTAAAACATCCTATGCGCTAGAGCTGCTGCGGACAACTAAGTTTAGGCGCTAGGGTCGTGCGTGACCGCAGACTGGAATATTCAAGGCTGAGTTCATATTTATAGCTTTATAATTCTACGACTTAATTTAGTAAAAAAAACAAAGCTCTGAAATTAATAAAAAATTTATATAGTAAATTGTTAATAATTAATTATACAAAATAATAAAAAATTTTTATAAAATATATTAGCTGCTATCCTTATCTGTCTTTTTATTAAGGACATATTAACATAAGTACTTTTATTCTACTCTCGCACTTACCTGCTCCTACTGTCTAAAATATTTGTTTAGTTGATACTTTTTGACCCTTTGAGACTCACTAAAATAATGGAAAGGCTTGAGAGAAAAAACCCCGGAACTAGTTCATAGAGATTAAAAATTCCACCCAAACTAACCATCTGCTTCCATAAAATAACAGTCATGCCACCTACAATGATGCCTGCAAGTGCGCCATTACGTGTCATACGCAACCAGTAAAGCGAGAACATAATAGTAGGACCAAAAGCCGCTCCGAAACCGGCCCATGCCCAAGCTACGAGATCTAGTACTTTGCTGTGTGGATCAAGCGCAATTAGAAATGCCAGCCCTGCGATGCCTAATACTGCCAAACGACCAACCCAAAGTAACTCAACTTGAGTTGCGTGAGGACGGACCAAGCCGCGATAAAAATCTCCTGCAAAAGCTGAAGAAGCTACCAACAACTGCGCTGAGGCAGTACTCATGATGGCCGCCATAATGCCTGCTAAACAAAGACCCGCTATGGCAGGATGTAAAAATACTTTAGACATAACTATAAAGACAGTTTCTGTTTCTGTGCCGACTAAAGGCTGTTGCAAGACTAAACGTCCTGTTAAGCCAACTACCACTGCCGCTGTCAGAACAATAACAACCCACGCCATGGCAATACGTCTTGCAACAATAATATGTGCTGTAGATTTAGCGGCCATGAAGCGCGCTAAAATATGTGGCTGCCCTGGATAACCGAGTCCCCATGCCAATAATGAAGTAATACCAATCCATCCTAAGGCTTGGCCTTCATCTGAAATAAAGGGATTTAGTAATGTTGCATCCAGAGCCTCTAATCGATACCAAGTATTTTCGATGCCGCCGGCTAATGACACTCCCATAAATGCAACAATTATCAAAGCAAAGAACATTAATGAACCCTGCAGAACATCAGACCAACTTACTGCAAGAAATCCACCTAAGAAAGTATAGATCAGCATAACCAAAGTGCCCCACAACATTGCTTGTAGATAGGGCAACTCAAATAATGACTCAAATAAACGACCAGCAGCTACAAATCCTGAGCTCGTGTAAAATATAAAGAAAATTAAAATAAATAACGCAGAAAGACTGCGTAATAAGTGACTACGGTCCACAAATCGATGCTCAAGATAATCAGGCAAGGTTAATGAATTATTTAAACGCTCCGTCCTATCACGTAATGGGATTGCGACCCACCGCCAGTTAAGCCATGTACCAGCAACTAAACCAATTAGAAGCCATATAGAGTCAGATCCTGAGACATAAGCGAGCCCTGGCAACCCCATTAATAGCCATCCACTCATATCTGTGGCCTGCACACTAAGCGCTGTTACCCAGCTTCCTAGACTGCGGCCGCCGAGAATAAAGTCGCTAAAATTACGTGTGCGCTGCCATGCTAAAACTCCAAGGGTGAGACAAATAACCATATACAGAGCCATGGCGGAAAGCGTTATATTTAGATTCGACAAGTTTAGATTCCCCTAAGGAAAATGGCTGGAACTATAGAGTTTCGTAAAGTTTTTCTGATCACAATCTTATTAGCGCTCGATATATATTAAGCATATCATTTTCATAATTAATGGTTTTTTAAACGGACTCAGTATCGTATTTATCTCTTTAGTAAAAGTGGTAGTAAATTATGAAAATAGCTTGGCAATAATCGCTTCAGATACCATAGATATTTATATCGGTTAGAAAAAATAAAATAGCGCTTTCCACGTGCTGCAGCCTTGAGCATAGCTTCAGCAACTTCCTCTGAAGATATGCCAGAGTTTTCAATAAGACGTCTTGCGGAAATAAGAGTTTTCATATTACCTCGCGCGTGTTCCATCAGGCGAGTTTTAAAAAAACCCGGCATTGCTACCATTACTTCTACTCCATATGATGCATATTCCTGCATCATAGATTCACTAAAAGCTACCACAGCTGCCTTAGAAGCGTTGTAAGCAGACATATTTGCTCCAGTGCAGAAACTTGCTGCACTGGCAATATTAATTAGCATGCCACCCTGTCCATTAGCCATATGAGCTATGACGGCACGGGTAGCATTCACCAGACCATGTAGGTTGACATCAAATACCCAGCGCCAATCTTCTGCTTTGCTAGAATGGAATGGGCCAGCCACAACGACTCCCGCACAAAAAATAGCTAAATCAACACCTCCCAATTCCACAATGATCGAGTCAATGACACTGCACAATGTAGCCTCATCTCGTACATCACAAGGCGCAGCGAAAACATGCGCGCCATGATTGCGAAGGTTTCTCACTAGAATATCTAGCCGAGATTCATCGGCGTCTGTTAGGGCAAGACACCATCCCTCCCGAGCCAGGATCTCGGCACAAGCCAAGCCAAGACCACTCGCAGCGCCAGTAATTAGCACACGCCTTTTTGTGAACTTTTGCGATAAGTTATATGCGGCACGAGTCATAGAGATCTCTATCAAAAAAGACTACCTTTAAAAGCTTAATCATGGCACTTTACTACAATGATAGTCCTTGAGACACCTAGACTAGGGCTACGCGAGCTTGAACTTAGCGATGCTCCTTTTATCCTACGCCTTCTTAATGAACCCTCATTTTTGGAATTCATAGGTGATCGCCAGGTACGTAACCTCAACGATGCGGAACGTTATATACGCGAGGGCCCTATGGCGAGTGTCGCAGCACACGGACACAGCTTATTGCACGTTCATTTACGAAATTAGAATATACCAATAGGTATATGTGGCCTCGTTCATCGGGAGCACTTACCGGATCCTGATATTGGCTTTGCTTTAGTCCCTGAATATTGGGGGCAGGGCTACACTAAAGAAGCCGCAAATGCAGCAATGGTTCATGGTCGTGAAATATTAGGCATTAAAAATATTTTAGCCATTACTTCTCCGAGTAATTTACGACCAATCAGAGTACTTAAAAAACTCGGATTACATTTTAAAGATGAGCGATCTTTAAGTCTTGGATCCTCACCTATCAGAGTATTCAGTCAATACATAGCGTAAACTACGCATAGGAATTTCTGATTTTACAACAATACGATCCTGGCCCATAACCCAAATATCATTTACTTTGCCAATCTTATAATGCTGCGTCTCAAACTTACCAGCAGGAACCACTATAGACTCTGGCCCTAGATATTCTATTGACAAATCCAGCATATTTCCCAATACAGGTTTTTTTAAATCAGAACTTGCTTCCAAACTATACAAAGAAATTTTCTGTCTTGTATCAACTAAATTTGATACTAAATCTGTAGTATTATTGCTGTGCTCGTATTGAACTGTATGCCAACCATCACCAGATACAGGATGAGCGCCTATAGAAAAATTTTCTGGTACATCAGTATCCCTATTGAATACTCCTAAAGGCCCTAAACTAGAAGCAAGTAGTTTTGAATTTATTACGCTCAAGTGTGCCGAACCTTTAAACTGAGCTTGATTCCAATAACTCACAAATGCTTCAATAGGCCTGAATTTATCAGAAACACGCAATACAACTGTAAATTGTGTGTTTTTTACTGCCAGATCATTCCACATAATTAGCGTTCGTGACCGATCGGGATGCACCAACATTTGAAAATTTTCAGAACCCCTAATATCAGGCAGAGTCATTGACTCATAACGGTACACACCATTAGAACGTCTTATAATCGCAGCATTTTTAATCTCGTTAATTTGAGCAACAAGTACATAACTTGTAAAAATTATAGACAATAATATAGCAACTATTGTAATTTTTTTTAAAATTTTATTCATTAATTTCTTTATTTATTTATTGTAAATTTAAATATTAACGCATTGTTACAAACTCTTCAGAACTTGTTGGGTGTATAGCAACGGTATCATCAAAATCTTTTTTAGTAGCTCCCATTTTTATTGCTACAGAAAATCCCTGCATCATTTCATCAGCACCGACACCAATGACATGACAACCAATTACATGCTGATCAACACCTTTAGTTACTAACTTCATCGCTGTCCGAGGTTTGTTAGTAGTCATGGAGTGATACATGGGGACAAACTCCGTACTGAAAACAGTAATGTTATCTGTGCCAAAACGCTCACGTGCTACAGCTTCAGTCAATCCGACTGTTCCAATCGGAGGGTGACTAAAAACTACACTCGGAATATTCTTGTAATCTAGATAACAATCTTCCATACCACCAAATATACGATCTGATAACCTTCGCCCAGCTGCAATAGCCACAGGGGTGAGTGCCGCCTGGCCTGTGACATCACCAATCGCATATATTCCTGCGACATTAGTTTTCTGAAAACAATCAACACTAATAAAGCCATGCTGATCAAGTGCAATGCTGGCTTGATCGAGCCCTATATCCTCCACCATAGGCTGCCGACCAATCGCCCAAATAACGGCATCAAAAGGTCCCAGAGCACGTGCATCTAAAGTGCTCAAAACTAATAAGTTTTTTTCGTCAAACTTTAGTTCCATAAGTTCAGCGTGATTAGCAAAAATAATGCCCTCATCAAGCATTATTTGCATTAGTGAACTTGAGAGCATGTGATCAAAGTTGCGTAACACTTTATCGCCCCTAGTCACCATTGTCACTGCACTACCGAGGGCTGAAAATATTCCAGCAAGCTCGACAGCAATATAGCCACTACCAACAATGGCTACGCGAGCGGGTCGTTCTCGAAGGGCAAAGAAACCATCTGAGGTTATACCTAGTTCTACGCCACTTATGCGAGGTACCGCAGGGCGGCCTCCGGTAGCTAACACAATATGCTCTGCTTTGAGAACTAGTTCGTTAATCTTCACTTTATTCGTTCCACATAAACGTGCATGACCTTGGAAGATCTCTATATTTCTTTTTTTCAAATTCTGTGCGTAAATAGAATTCAAGCGCATTACGTAGGCATCGCGTCGTTGGCGTAGAGCGTCCCAATTATGCCCATTCAACTCTATATTAAAGCCGTAGGCTGCTGCATCATGCGCCGCGTGTGCAATTTGCGCGGCATTCCACATGATTTTTTTAGGCACACAGCCCAAATTTACACAGGTTCCGCCTAAACGAGCTACTTCAATAATAGCTACGCGTGCACCATACTCTGCAGCCCGCTGTGCGCATGCTAATCCCCCGCTACCGCCACCAATGACAATTAAGTCAAAATTTTTCTCATCCATAATCATCTAATGTTACATTAGCTGCTACCTACTATGACAATACTTCGCATCGCCACATGGAATATAAATTCTCTGCGTGTTCGCTTACCCCAATTGAAAGAGTGGTTAAGTAGTGCACTGCCAGATATTGTCGCGCTACAAGAAACTAAGCAGCAAGACACTGATTTTCCCCATGAAGCTTTGCGCGCAATGGGATACGAGGTAGCATTCAGTGGCCAACGTACCTATAACGGTGTAGCCATCTTATCCCGCCATGCAATCAACGTACTCAACACAGATATCCCTGGATATCCGGACCAGCAGCGCCGTGTATTGGCTGTAGAAACTAGTGGGCTATGCATAGTAAATATTTACATCCCCAACGGTCAAACTCTGAATTCAGATAAATACCAATATAAATTAGATTGGCTTGCGGCACTGGAGAAATGGCTAAAAGTAGAAGTATTACAACATCCTAAAATGATAGTTCTTGGAGATTTCAACATCGCTCCGGAAGATCGAGATGTACATGACCCTAAAGCATGGGCTAACAGTGTTCTTACTAGTGAATCAGAGCGTGCCGCGCTAGAAAAAATTTTAGGTATAGGCTTTATTGATGTTTTTAGAAATTTTGATCAACCAGAGAAATCATATAGCTGGTGGGATTACAGAGCAGCAGCCTTTAGACGTAATAACGGCGTCCGTATTGATCTTATTTTAGCCAGCATGGAGCTTGCGGCACTGTGTACCAGTTCATCTATTGATCGTGAGCCACGTCGTGCGGAGCGCCCCTCCGATCACACTCCAGTACTAGCTACTTTTAAAATATAAAGTCTTTACTATCCATCTAAGGCGCATTAATAGACATCACAAATTTCGTGTGTATATCTTCGATATTTTTCAGAATGTAAACCGAACCTTGAATTTCATTGGTTTTAATTAAGTCAGATAATAATTTTGGAGTAAGCAGAGGAAGACAAGCTTGAGCTATTGGAGAATAGCTAATATGCCATGGCTCTGGATTTACGCCAACCCAATTATTTTTAATTTGTAATTCTTTATCATGAATTCTACTAGAGGCCTTACCATAAGGCCTAAAGAAACCAAATTTCTTTAAATTTCTGTCTAGCCATTTATCTAATTTCGAAAATGGCCCGCCAATAGCATATTCGGACGCTAGAAGTTTCGGCTCATAGTCAATAGACACAGCCGCACGATCAAAAATATCAAGATCAGTTCCCCAATGGTGGCGACTTGCCCCCGGTAAAGCTGACCAGATGAGCATTAATTCGACTCTCTCTTCTAGCGACAACTTTAAAATATCGACTTTCAAACCAGCGCCGTCGTACACTGCCCGCTCACCATTATACTTGTTGTTCCAAATTAACTTTTGACGTTCAAAATCTCGAAAAGAAGAAGCTGGGACAAGATTTATTCCTTCCTTAGCTGCTGCAGCATGTAATTTTAAAAATGGCCCTACTACTTCATTATGTATTGTGCAGCGTGGATCTGTCAGTTCTGCCAGATGACTACGTGTACGCCCTGTTAATTCCATTGAATTAAGCATCAATAGCCTGTAAAAAGACTTGTAATGACTTAGCATCTGAAAATATTTTTTTACGATTAAATATAAATGTTGGCACGCCATGCACATTCCAATCTCGGCCCATTTTTTCAAGCTCTATCACCCTATTACTTAGAGCTTTATCTTTTAAAGCATCATGCGCAATAGCCGCAGAAATACCATTACGATCTGCCAGCGTGGCCAAGACCTTACAATCACCTATATCTAAACCATATGTAAAATAAGCAGCAAATAAGTCATTAGCTAGTTTATTTTGTATCGCAGGAGAAATTTGATGCGCTAATGTCAACAAAGTATGTGCGCGACGTGTATTAGGTGAGCGCTTAATTAAATCAAAACGAAATTTAATATTGAGTGACATGCCTAATTTAACTAGCTTTTTTTGAGAATCTAAAAAGAAATTTATATCGCCGAACCGCTCGCGTAGACATTCTAAACGATTACGTCCATCAGGTGACATGTCAGGATTTAGCTCAAAGGGTAGCCAACTGACTCTGCATTGACTTCGCTCAGCCAAAGCTTGCTTTAGTCGTGCCTGCCCCACATAGCACCATGGGCATACGATGTCTGAAAATACTTCAATGTGCACAGGCTAAGCATACATAAAGATAGACCGTAGCTCGCGTTGAATTTGCGCGAGATTCACTTACGCCATATTCAGCTTCGTAGGACTCCTGAAAATCTAATTTAGCGAATGCTGCGCTTAATATCCTACGGGATGAAAAGATTGGCGTGGTTGGTAGTAATGGCAGCGGGAAGTCTGCACTTAGCGTCCTAAAGAGCTGCCGCATCTTTCTTGATGGCATCCAAGACAGGCTCTATAAGATTAGTAACTGAGGTCCCAGCCGCCGAGTTAAATGCAGCGATAATAGACGACATGCGGTTTGAACTAGCCGGAACAAAGGCCTGCACAGGGAAGACTCCAACGACAGAGCGATCATCACGTCGAGCTAAGAGTGCATCGATCATGATACGCACTACAGGCACAGAACCAGCTCCATTTTGATAATCAGCATCAAAACGTCTAATGGTGAGACGCAAAGTATAAACACCTCCAATTGGTGAGGCAGAATCGTGCACAACAGCAAGAGACTGGGCGCCACGAAATGATTCTACAGCGAATGTTTCTACTATCGACGGTAGTGGCTCTGCCCATCGACTCCCTGCATAAAAATCCAGGCTACTATCTGTGCGCGACAAAAGAATACGATCAGAGGCATAACCAGGGTGTGGCTGAACGTGCAAAATTTGTAGTGAGAGAACTGAGGGTAGCTTTAGCGCATTCAGCGCAGGATTCACGGGAATACTTGGCGTGCGCAGTACATAAACTACTGGAGGTATATCTTGGCTACTGAGAACACTTGCGCAGCCAGTTAGCGCAAGCAAAAATAAAGTAATAGAAATAAACTTCATCGCGGTACCTCAACACCGCGTACTGCGGGATGATAAATAAGTTGTGAAGGATTATCACGCAGAGAACGGGTCAAGGACTGTAACTCGATAGCAGCTTGGGTACTTTGTCGTACAAGTTTCTCAATTTCTGGTAATCCATTTTTTGTAAATTGTGTAATCTGCCCAGCATTATTAATTACAAAATTATCTAATCGCTCACTTGTCTTAGATAAATTTTCTGCGACGTTATTAATACGCTTAACCGTATCACGTATCTTAGGTTCTGACTCTTCTGTTACAAGTCGTAAAGCTGAGGAAAATTCCCTCATATCGCGCGACATCAAGCGTAGATCTTTAGCCAAAAAATTTACTTCTTGCATGGTCTCAGGTAATGTACGGCTCGATTTTTCAAGATTTAGCAAAGTATTCCTAATTGTTAAAATATTTTCTTCAGACAGCAGCACGGTAAGTTTCTGGGCTACATCAGATGTCTGTCCCATTAATTCAGGCATACCACTAATAAGAGTGTCAAAACTAGAACGTACACTGCGAATTACTGGATAATTTTCAGTTGGAACTAAAGTAGCTAATTTTTTGGTGCCTGCATTATTGAGCAAGTCGATATAAAGCAAGCCAGTAACGCCCAACAAAGAAAGTTCAGCTACCGTTTTTTCTGACACTGGCGCATCAGAAACAATATCAACGATCACTTGCACGCGAACAGTTGACCTTTTATCAATATGCATCGCCACTACTCGACCAACATCAACCCCGAGGTAGCGCACTGTACTGCCAACCGTTAATCCACTAACTGAACCATCGAAATAGATCTCGTGTCTCTGGTAAGAGCGCGCCTCGCTAGAGTCTGTGTACCAATATACGAAGGTCCCAGCTAAGGCTAGGATTAGAAGCACGAAGGCTCCAACTGCCGCGTAATTAGCTTCACGCTCCATGTACTGCTCCGAAGCGACGCGCACGGCCGCCATGAAAATAAGATTGAATCCAAGGATGGGGATTATTTACTATCCCAACTAAAGTATCTGAAACCATTTTACGCTCAAGGATAACCCCTACGCGATTGCAAGTTCTGAAAATTGTATCAAGATCATGGGTAATCATAACTACGGTCAGTGCTAATTCTTTTTGCAGGCCCATGAGTAATTCATCAAAGCCGGCAGCACTGATTGGGTCAAGTCCTGAGGTTGGCTCATCCAAAAATAGCAGCCTGGGATCTAAGGCCAATGCGCGAGCAAGCGCGGCGCGCTTTATCATGCCACCTGAGAGTTGCGCAGGGTATTTATAGGCGGCTTCAGGCGGCAGACCTACTAAACGAACCTTCAGCATCGCCAATTCATCCAGAGCACGCGGGCTGAGATTTAGGTGCTCCAACATGGGCAATTGCACATTTTGCATAACGGTGAGCGAAGTAAATAATGCACCAGCTTGAAAGGTCACACCATAACTAGCTTTAACCTCATGGATCTCTGTTTCTGCCATGGAAGTCAAGTCGCGATCAAACACACGAACTTTGCCGGCTTGAGGGTGTTGTAAACCTAAGATCGTACGCAGTAAAACCGACTTGCCTGAGCCTGATCCGCCAACAATACCAAAAACTTCGCCGGTATTAACAGTCATATCCAAATGATCGTGAACTAATTGCGCACCAAAACTATTGCTTATATCTAGCGCTTCTATGATCGGTATCGGAGTAGACATATTCATCAGAGATCAAGCTCCATGAATATCACTGCGAAAATTGCATCAGCAAGAATTACTAAAAAAATAGATTGCACGACAGCTACAGTAGTCAGGCGCCCCAACTCGCGAGAGGAGCTGCGCACTTGCATGCCACGGTAGGTACCCGCTGCAGCAATTAAAAGTGCAAATACCGGAGCTTTAATTAATCCTACCCAAAACGTAGAGGGCGCAATCGACTCGTTGACACGCTGCACATACTGAGTGAGCGGCATATCCAGCAATGTATGACAAAGTACTGCGCCACCAACTAAACCTACTATATCAGCAATAATTGTCAGCAATGGCATGGCAATAACAAGCCCTATACAGCGTGGCAAAACTAAAGACTGAATAGCATTAACCCCTGTAGCTTCCAGCGCATCAACTTCTTCATTAAGACGCATCGCACCAATCTCAGCAGCAAAGGCGCTACCAGAGCGCCCCGCTACAATGATAGCGGTCAACAACACTCCCATCTCTCTCAAAACGCCTACAGTAACTAAATCAACTACAAAGATATCAGCGCCAAATTTACGTAACTGTTGTGCACCCATATAAGCCGTGATGACACTAATTAAAAATGCAATTAGAGCCACAATCGGCACAGCGGTAATGCCTGTTTCATACAAATGACGTGCTATTGAAATAGGTTTCCAATGACGCGGTCGCATAATACTGCGTACTAAATGCATACTGAGCTCACCGATAAAAGCAAGTCCACTAATCCAATACGCTATACGTTCCGTGATCTGATGACCTAAAGCAGTGATAGGTTGAAAACTTTCCGGAGACTCATCTAACGCCAAGTTATCTACAGGCGCCACCAGGGTCTGGGAAACCAATTGTACGGCTACAGGCTTATTCCCAGCGTAACTAGTAGTCAGACCTGCAGCACGCGCACGCATTTCAAGATCGTGAATTAGCCATGCAGCAGAAATATCTGAAATCACAATCTGACGGGCGTCGATCTCGATCATTTTGACAGATTCAAAAGAGACTGCCTGAACCTCAGACTCGATCAATGGCAGAGTTTTAATGCTCCACTCTCCCGCTAACAAAATGGAGAGCGTCCTAGGGCCGTTGGTAAATTTTAGGTGCACAAAAACTCAGATGAAGGCTTAGAGAAGCGTTTTGTGTGTCCCATCACACAACGGGGCTTTTGCTGAGTGCTTGCAACCACAAAACCATAGCCTAGCGGTGGCAGTAGCCTCGTATTTCAGTGGTGTAAATTCAGAACCGCGATGGGAACCATCACAGAAAGGCTGTTTGGACGACTGACCACACGTACACCAGTAATAGGCTTTACCCGCTTCGACTTCAACCGGCAATGGAGTCCGCGTGGCAATGACAGGGGTAGGCATAGAGGTTTCCTAAAGGCTCGTTAAACTAGCTCATAGTCTAACGCGAGGCCGATGATGACATCTATTGGAACACCACTTTCTTCCTCAGCGACCCGGTTGATGCTCCTCGGCTCAGGGGAGCTAGGTAAAGAACTAGCCATAGAAGCCCAACGCCTCGGTATCGAGGTTATAGCAGTAGACCGCTACCCCAATGCTCCAGCAATGCAAGTTGCCCACCGCTCGCATGTCATAAACATGCTCGATGGGCAGGCTCTACGCGCTTTGATCATAGCCGAACAACCGGATTTTATTGTTCCAGAGATAGAAGCCATCGCAACCATTGAATTATCTAATCTAGAAAAAGAAGGCTTCTGCATAATCCCCACGGCACGGGCAGCAAAATTGACTATGGATCGCGAGGGCATTCGTCGTCTGGCTGCCGAGGAGCTTCAACTAGCTACATCCCCCTACCAATTTGCGGGCACATTTGAAGAATATAAACAAGCAGTTCAAAATATTGGATTACCTTGTATTATAAAACCTGTGATGTCTAGCTCAGGCAAAGGACAGAGCATTATCAAAGAAAAAAGCGATATTAAAATTGCTTGGAATATTTCACAAGCTGGCGGCCGAGCTGGCGCAGGACGAGTGATCGTTGAGGGATTTGTTCCGTTTGACTATGAAATTACCTTGCTCACCATACGTCATGCTGGAGGAACAAGTTTTTGCGAGCCCATTGGACATCTTCAAGTTGCTGGTGATTACCTCGAATCCTGGCAGCCGCATACCATGAGTATCGCAGCCCTAACCCGAAGCCAGGATATTGCAGCAGCTATCACTGAAAGCCTAGGTGGATTTGGGCTCTTTGGTGTGGAATTGTTTGTGAAAGACGAACAAGTCTTGTTTAGTGAAATATCCCCGCGACCGCATGATACTGGGATGGTCACTTTAATTTCACAGGATATATCTGAGTTTGCTTTGCATTTGCGAGCAATCTTAGGACTACCAATTCCTAATATAGTCCAGCATGGGCCCTCAGCATCATGTGCAATACTCATCAATGCTAATACTAATAATCTACAATTTACTAGAATTGAAAAAATTCTAGAGGAACCAAATACCACACTCCGATTATTTGGCAAACCAGAAGTACGTGGTCAAAGACGTATGGGAGTTGTCTTAGCAAGGGCTAATAACACAGACGAAGCACGTGCCATAACGCGTCGAATGGCCAAGATATTAGTAGATGGAGCACACTAAATATTCTGATGTTGCCGCCTACTACGGCTTTATTTTTTAAGTGTGACGAGGCTCTTTCCACTCCATTGCCCTTTGCACTCTACCAAAGGGTGGGAGTAGAAAATTAATTCCTGAATAGGATCTGTTTCCCACGCGCATAACACTGATTTCCACCTATAGCTCGGATCAGCGTTTCACTCATGTTCTTTCTCCATTCTCTCGACGGTAGTTAATAAATCTCCAATCTCTAACCCGAGACGCTGCAAAGTTGCCTTGGTTCTAGGCCATTCAGTCTCTAAGAAGCGCTTTCGCTCATCTTTAAGTAGATTTGCCCTCGCGCCAGCACAAACATACATACCGCGGCCGCGGTGGCTCTCTATTAAAAGTTCATCAACTAACTGCTGGTATCCTTTTAGCACTGTAAGCGGATTAATCCTAAACTCGGCAGCTACATTACGTACCGACGGCAGCCCCCCCCCCTCTTTGACCTTACCCTCCAATATCATGTCCGCCATACGATCACGTATTTGACGATAAATCGGTATGCCGTCTATCCATCTAGGATTCATTGCATTCTGCCAAAATAAAACTGGTGTTATATATAACTATATCACCAATACAGTGAAATTCCAGTTTCCACCATAGTCTCCTAATGAATTGGCTATCGACTAGAATTAGCATGTCTTTTTTGTGGAGATTATTGGATGAAAAAGCCTTTAAATGTAGCTATTACTGGCGCTGCCGGCCAAATCGGCTACGCCCTTGCCTTCCGTGTCGCCTCGGGCGCCTTACTCGGCCCTGACCAACCAGTAAACCTACACTTGTTGGAGATTACTCCAGCCCTACCTACGCTCCAAGGCGTTCTAATGGAGCTCAATGATTGCTCATTCCCTACTTTAAACAAAGTTAGTGCAACCGATGATGCGCGCGTAGCTTTTAAAGACTGTCATGCCGCGCTTTTAGTCGGTGCTCGGCCGCGTGGCCCAGGCATGGAACGCAAAGATCTATTGCTCGCCAATGCACAAATTTTTTCTACTCAGGGCAAAGCACTAAATGATGTCGCGGCACGTGATGTGCGCGTGCTAGTGGTAGGCAACCCCGCTAATACGAATGCTCTTATCGCCATGAAGAATGCGCCCACCCTATTGCCTAAAAATTTTACGGCAATGACACGTTTGGATCACAACCGTGCGCTCGCTCAATTAGCAGAGAAAACTAACGTTCACATAAATGACATACAAAAAATGATTATTTGGGGCAACCACTCTGCTACTCAGTATCCAGATATCAACCACGCCATGATTAAAGGTCAACCAGCTCGCATGTTGGTTGATCAAAACTGGATTGAAACTAATTTTATTCCAACCGTGCAACAACGTGGCGCTGCGATTATTAAAGCGCGGGGGGCTTCATCTGCTGCATCCGCTGCTTCAGCTGCGATTGATCATGTGCGTAATTGGTTTGAAGGCTCGCATCAAGGCGACTGGCTCTCGATGGGTATCCCCTCAGATGGCAGCTACGGTATCCCAGAAGGTGTAATCTACTCCTACCCTGTAGTGTGTCATGGAGGGCAGTACGAAATCGTACAAGGCCTTGCAATTAACGAGTTCAGCCGACAACGCATGGATGTCACGCATAAAGAATTACTAGAAGAGCGTGACGGTGTCAAGGACTTGCTAGGTTAAAATATGCTACACATCCTCACCGTTCTCGCCTTAGTTTTACTTTCACTTTTGGCGCTGACAGTGAAGGGTGGGATCATCACATTGATCTTCGTCGCAGCAGTCATGTTGTTGGCGTACAAGCGCTTAAGCTTGTTAGTGTTTACTGCTACCTTCTTTATCCTACTGTTTTGCTACAGCATATGGGCTTTACCTACAGGTCTATGGAATGTTTTTCTATGGACACTATTATCGGCATTAGCCCTACTCAATATTAAACCTTTGCGCCGTGCACTTCTGACGCGCCCCTTCATGATGATCTACCGACGCATGCTGCCTTCCATGTCGCAAACTGAGCGTCAAGCACTAGAAGCAGGCACAGTTTGGTGGGATGGCGAACTCTTTACGGGCAACCCCGACTGGTCCAAATTACTAGGTGCTAAAACGCCAACACTTACCGCCGAAGAACAAGCATTCTTAGATGGTCCATGCGAAATCCTATGCAGCTTGGTCGATGATTTTGATATCACACATAGGCGCGGGGATATGCCGCCAGAAATTTGGGATTTCCTAAAATGTCATGGTTTCTTTGCCATGATAATTCAAAAAAAATATGGCGGCTTAGAATTCTCGGCCTATGCTCATTCGTGCGTACTAACTAAATTATCTGGTCGCAGCACCACAGTGTCCTCGACCGTAGCAGTGCCTAATTCTCTCGGCCCTGCAGAATTACTGCAGCACTACGGAACTGAAGAGCAAAAAAACTATTACCTGCCACGCTTAGCAAGTGGCCAAGACATCCCCTGCTTTGCCCTCACCGGCCCACGCGCAGGCTCTGATGCGGCTTCATTACCTGACATTGGTATTGTGTGTAGGGGTACTTGGGAAGGCCATGAAGTACTCGGGATGCGTCTAAATTTCTCTAAGCGCTATATCACACTAGCGCCTGTAGCTACAGTGATAGGTCTCGCATTTCGCCTTTTTGATCCTGATCACTTATTAAGTGAAATTGAAGATATTGGAATAAGCTGCGCACTAATTCCACGTGAAGTCTCTGGCATCTCCATTGGTCGGCGCCACTTTCCACTTAATGTTCCGTTCCAAAATGGTCCAATCCAAGGGAATAATGTTTTTGTGCCGTTAGATTTTTTAATTGGTGGCGCAAAAATGGCTGGCCAAGGCTGGCGAATGTTGATTGAACAGCTATCTGTAGGTCGCTGCATATCTCTACCTTCTAGCGGAACCGGTGGCGGCAAGGCGGCCGTCTTTGCCACCGGTGCCTACGCGCGTATTCGACGCCAGTTCAATATGCCAGTTGGAAAATTTGAAGGCGTCGAGAGCGTCATCGCGCGTATGGTAGGTTATACATACACCATGGATGCAGCACGCTCGGTCACAGCTGGGGCGATTGATGGTGGCGAGAAACCTTCTGTGCCTTCAGCAATACTCAAATATCACGTCACTGAAATGAGTCGGCAAGTAGCTAACGATGCCATGGATATACATGGTGGAAAGGGAATTTGTTTAGGGCCTCGTAATTATTTAGCGCGTGGTTACCAAGTGTTGCCAGTCGCGATAACTGTAGAAGGCGCTAATATCTTGACACGTACGCTGATGATATTTGGACAAGGGGCTATTCGCTGTCACCCCTTCGTACTTAGAGAAATGAATGCAGCACGCAATACAAATCGCACACAAGGTGTTAACGAATTTGATCAAGCTCTAATGGGACACATTGGTTTTACCATTAGTAATGCTGTTCGCTCTTTTGTCATGGCGCTAACTAACGCACGCTTTACCGCCGTACCTGATCAAGGCCCCGCTTCACGCTACTACCAACACATCGTTCGTTTTTCTAGTAGCTTTGCTTTTGCAGTGGATGTGGCCATGCTCAGCTTAGGTGGCTACCTGAAAAAGAAAGAGAACCTCTCGGCGCGCTTAGGTGATGTACTCTCTTATATGTACTTGGCCTCAATGGTACTAAAGCACTATGAAAATCAAGGTCGGCGAGCCGAAGACCTGCCCATTGTTGAATGGGCATGTCGTGATCTGCTGTATAAAGCACAAGAACAGCTACATAGTTTTTTGAGAAATTTTCCAAATACTTTTTTAGCTGGAGTTATGCGATTCTTAATTTTTCCGCGTGGCCTACAATATTCTGCCCCTGATGATCGGCTTGGAGGGAAATTAGCGGCCTTGATGCTCACTCCCAATACAGTGCGTGATCGATTGTGCTACCCGGTATATCGAGCTATAGAGCCTGGTAACCCTTTGGGCTTATTGCAAGAAGCCTTGGAGCTTGCAGAAACTGCCGAACCACTTGAAAAACGTATTAGAGTTGAAGGGATTAAGACCGGTCGAATTAAATCTTTAGATATGCCAGGACAAATCATTGAAGCAATAGCCCTAGGCTTATTAAGTCCTGCAGAAGCTAAGCTACTAAAAGATTATGACCAAAAAGTAATGGGTTTGATTAGCGTCGATGACTTTGCTTCCCATGAACTTGGCACTAATCCTCCTCTTACTGTGAGTTGAGCACCATACTTTTTTCTGTACAAGCCATTCTTTCTTGTATGCACTAAATATTGTCTTTATCAACTAGGTTCATATCTTTATAAATTAGAAAATTTACCAGTCACTAATTCTCTTAACTTTAATACAATTACAAAAAAATTTTACTAAATTTTTAGGTGCACACTTTAGGATTTTAAGAGCCCATATTTAATAATAATGGCCAAGTTTTTATATGGAATGCATTGCCTAATTTCTGGGTCGGTGCAAAAGCTAAGGCAGCAGTACCATGAACAGGAATTTCTAGCGTCAATACTTTGACACTTGGATAAATATCAGCATGAGCGGGAACCAATAGCTCTAGAGGCTCAACTCCAACAGTGATATCTTTAGCAGGGAATGTAAATCCAGTGCCCATACTTTTCAAAACTGCTTCTTTGCGAGTCCAACAATTAAGAAAAAAATTATCGCGGGCAATATTAGATTTTAATGCTGCCTCATGTAAAGACTTGCATTCTGACTCGCTAAAAACACGTTTAGCAATTTGCTCTGCGGCTGAAACACAACGAGGGGCTTCAATATCTACACCTAAGGGGGCTATATTCGCTACAGCAAGCAAGAATAAAGATTTGCTATGACTATAATTAAACTCCAAATCTCCAGACTCTAGCGCAGGTCTACTATGAGGGCCAAATATAAACTTTAAGGTAGTCGGGGGTTTTTGCAAGTAAAGACTAAGGATTTCGCGCAGAATTATACGTGATAATATAAATCTTTCCCGCTGGGCTAGATGTCCAATAGCTTGTGAACGAATAATTTCTGCTGGTTCAGTAAGCCCCTTAAAGTTATTCCCCTGTAACGAAGGTAAATCAAGATCTGCGAACCACAGATCGGTAGATCCAACCGGCAAAATGGGTCGTGTCCTTAAAGAGGCTATTAAAGAAAAATACTGCACAGTAGTCATTAATATGCCTAGTTGCGCCAGCACGTGCAATACTTAAGCCTAGTAAAAATCATTTTTACAGAAGCTATCTTAAGCACCAGCAGCTAGGTCAATGAAGTGAATTGAGCTACTCCAGAGTTAAATTTAATTATGGCACAAAGGTCTATTAAACATATAAGAGCTGTGTATATTAACAAAACCCACGGGATGCCATCCTACAATTAGCTAAATTAATATTTTTTTAGAGGTACATTTTATTTTTTATTTTTCTTCACTAGTCTGTGACATATGAGTAATAAGCACTTCATCGACAAACTTGACGGTTTACGTCTTTCCAATGCTCTACGAGCAGGGATTTATTGCGTCTTTTCTAAAACTGACTATATAAATAAAATAAATGTTTTTCCAGTGCCGGATGGAGATACTGGCACTAATATCTCAATGACTTTTTCTTCAGTGCTCAGCGCACTAGATCTTGAAAAGCAGCCACATGCAGGCAACCTTTTAGTCCGTGTTTCTGATGCTGCATTAGATGGCGCACGAGGTAATTCAGGCGCAATACTTGCACAGTTTTTTATGGGAATGAGTGATAGTGCAGAAAATATTGCACAGCTTGACTTGCAAGAATTTACGCGATGCGTCCAAAACGGAGCGATTTATGCTCATGATGCGATATCTAAACCGCGCGAGGGAACTTTAATCACTGTTATAAATGAATTTGCTCGTGTAGCTCAAGAGCTTGCTATAAGTAGCGAAGATTTCCAATCATTTTTTTTTAATTCTTTAATTGAAGTACGCAAAGCGTTAGAGCTGACTAAAACGCAACTAGAGGAACTCCGTGCAGCCAATGTTGTTGATGCAGGAGCGCTAGGTTTTGTTGTATTACTTGAAGGCATACTAAATTATTTAAAGACGGGTGATATAGGCAGGGTCATTTTACCTTTTAAAAAAGATGAAGATTTTATGCCTTACGACAATATACTCGCACTCAATCAGGATTTTAGATTTTGTAGTGAATGTTTAATTTTAGCACCTGTAGATAAAGAAATTAACTTACGTCAATTACGTGAATATCTTGCTAGTAAAGGTTCGAGTTTAGTCGTCAGTGGCAGCAAACGTAAAGCACGCGTTCATATCCATACTAACGAGCCAGAGAGTATCTTTAATTCCGTGAGTAAATTTGGTGAAGTTAGTAATCAAAAAGCCGATGACATGTATTC
>SHZO01000023.1 GCA_009692285.1 Gammaproteobacteria bacterium
ATTTGTGCGGCTTTAAACGTATGTCGCCCTATATCCGAAAACGGCGGGTTCCACCAAAAAAATGCGGCCAAATCAGTCTTAGCTCGCTCAGGCGCATAAGTACCGCCTTGAGGATGCGTAGCATCTAAAAATTGAGTAAAACGATACCACCCCACATTACGACCACCTGTCTCAGGATCTTTAGAGAAGGTCATGGCATTAGTGATGTAAGCGGGGCCTTCTTTACCAAACCAAATATGCGGTAATTGCTTATCTAGTGACACATCATTCCCTTTAATCACCACCTCTTTACAAGGCGCTTGTGCCCGATCGACAATCTTTGGCGGAATCCATCGCGATTCATCCCCTAACACATCCGCGTGGTGCAACTTCGCAGCACGCCAATCGCGGAACCCAATAGTCATCGCAGTACGCTCTCGCGTACCAAAAGGATTAAATAATATTGGGACATCTTTAGTATTCACGGCATCCACATTATTAAGAATCAAGGCAGGGCCCTCTTTGCTGCAGACATAATTCATTAATGCCTGCAGTTCATTGGTGGCGCGCCGACCGTCGAGAGGCACATCTATATGCTTAAGTTGACCATCTTTCTCTAGCATCGTGAGAAATTCACGCATGTCCTTAAATACCATGGCTTGACCCCTTTGTATAAACCTTGAGACTAACCTCCACCCCACCTGCAAGCCAGCTTTGAAGATAGGCACAAGAAGCCGGTGACCTTAGACTGGACAAGTGATGCGTCAAGTACTTCAACATCCCCTTCGGGCGGCATCATGACCAGTCGCGAAATTTAAGAACTTTTTATTTGGAGCTCCCCATGCCTAAAACACCCATTAAAGTAGCTATCGTCACCGGTTCGGCAACCGGTGTTGGCTCCGCAGCGGCCATCTTGCTCGCCGAGCGTGGCTGCAATATCGTGATCAATTACACCCGCAGCAAGAGCGAGGCTGAAGATACTGAACGCCAGTGTCTCATTCGTGGTCAAACTCACGGCATAGAAACCATTGTGTATCAAGGCGACGTATCCGAGGATAGTGCCTGTCAAGGTATGGCGCAGGCAGCAATTAATAAATGGGGCCGAATAGATTATTTGATCAATAATGCAGCCAAAACAAAATTTAACCCATATGAAAATTTAGATGGTTTAAGCGCAGATGATTTTCTTGCTATTTATAAAGTTAATGTCGTGGGTGCATATCAAATGGTAAGAGCTGTTGTGCCACATATGAAAAAGCTCGGATGTGGTGCAATAGTCAATAATTCATCTATCGGAGGCGTCACAGGCATTGCTTCGTCTATAGCTTATGCAGCTAGCAAAGCTGCTTTAAATATGATGACCCAATCTTTGTCTTTAGTTTTAGGGCCTGAGGTTCGGATTAATGCAATTGCGCCTGGAGCAATACAAACTCGCTGGCTTCAAGGTGGTATGAGCCCTGAGCAATATCAAACGTTTCTACTACAAGCCGCCGCAATGGTGCCATTACAAACAGTGCCCACAGCAGAACAAATTGCAGAAACACTCGTCTGGTTTTTAGAAGGCGCCAGCATGGTCACAGGCGAAGTGCTGATGGTCGATGCAGGGCTTCACTGCGGTCGCTTACCTCCTTCCTCGAGTAATAAAGCAACTTGGGATAAATAATAGTTATCAGAGGTTATTGGTCATCTTTGCTTTTTGGAACTGTAATTGGAAGCCGTCGCAATTCTTTAAATATATCTTCCATAAAACGATCGCGCTCTGCTTTGAAAGTAATAGCTTGAGTAGCACTTGGTCTAAAGTTTTCCAATACCCCACGCTCTAAAATACCGTGATCTTCAATCAACACCTCTAGAGCCAGCCTCCGCTCACGTTCCACCCAAACTTGGGCAGCAAGCTCCACCACCATACGTACAGTGGCATCAAGCACGGGATCCTGTAAATACACAGGGTCAGGCCCAACAATCGGCGTGCCGCCTTCAGGTGTTTGTGTCTCTTCAAACACGAGTCGCAAACCAATGCTGAAGGTACCCAGCGCCCCCAGAGCGTTGCCCATCTGGCGCTGCGGCCACATGAAAACCATACCTAGTTAAAATATCTTGTAAATGACAATCACAAAAATCTTGTGAATAAGGCTCACCATTATGGCGCGCATCAAACCACCGGTGATAAAGCTGAAATGGGCTCTTTCCTGCTGTCCCAGTAAAATCAAAAACTGCAAAAATTCCGCCTTTACGTGTAACTCGGGCTGCTTCGCGTACCGTGTCATGAATAATCCGCAGTGGTAACTCATGAAATACTATGAAAGCAAAAGTAATATCAAATTGAGCATCTGGAAATCTAGTTTGCTCTACCAATCTCTGTTTGAAATCTACTTTATCGCCCAGAATTGCAGCGCGGCGGTGCGCAACCCTCAGCATTGGCGCAGAATAATCGATCCCTATTATTTCAGCTTTTGGGTAGAGGCGATGAAAAGCGGTGGTACTTTGCCCTATGGAGCAGGCAAGATCTAAAATTTTATTTACTTTACTATCTTTTGGCAAAGGTACACGAGAAACTAATTTCTCATGTAGTTCATCTTGGTCATTATCTCCACGAAAAAATACTTTTGTGCCATAGTGATAAAAAAAACCAGAAAGTTCATCTTTATAATAACCCTTAGGTTGTAAATGAAAATGTACATTGACATAGGGAGGATATTGAAAAGAAGAATCAAGCTCTAAAGTGCCGGGCCCCCTGGAATCCCAATACGCAAGTTCAGCGCTCAAAACACTTCGTTGCGATTCAAAGGAACGCTGCAAGGCATGCCATTTCATTTCTTGTTGGGTACGAGCAAGCCGTCCATGTAAACGACCTAATGGTTGCGCCCATACTAAAGCTTTAATCTTCTCAAGATCGTCAAGTGGAAATCCTTGCTCTTCTTCAGCAGCAAGCAAATTAGCATTCAAGCGGTCTTCAAAATTTGCCCCCTTACCTAAGATATATTCTCTAAATCCTTCAACAAAATCTAAATAAGCTGTGTCGTGTCGACTGGCTAGCTTTGGCATGGTATTTGGGGTAGATTTCATAAAAGAGCCTTTTAAATAACCTGCGTAACCGGATTATAACTAAAGAGACCTATACCCTCATCTGCCGCTTTGCCTTGGGTACGCTGATGATAGCTATCGACATCTAAGGCATGAAATGTTTTAACTGCTCTACGAGACTCATGTACGACAAAACTTGTGCGCTCAATACGCGCATTTTCATAACGTGCCAATGCTTCGTCGATACTCGAAGCAGCGGCAAACGCACGCCCGAGTACGACGCTATCTTCGATCGCGAGCACTGCGCCATGTCCTAGGAAAGGAAGCACTGGGTGAGCAGCATCGCCAAGCAAACTAATACGGCCTTGACTCCAAGTCTTTAACGGCTCACGGTCAAATAGGCCCCACTTAAAAAGTTGGTCCGGTGGAACGAGCTCCATGAAACCTCGCACCCATGAAGTCCAGCCTTCAAACTCATTGAGCAGTTCATCTACGCTTGAACGAATAGACCAGCCTTCTTCAGTCCACACTTCGCGCTCAGCAAAGGCTACAAAATTAAGAAGGGTGCCGCGCCGTACTGGATAACGATTCACTAAGTGCCCGGGTCCCACAAAGACACCCGAGGGGGGTTGCAAGATCTCTGGTGGCACGAGTTCCATAGGAATTAAGCCACGCCAAGCAATGTACCCGGTGTACTGCGGCTCTAAAGCCCCAAAGAGTGCTTGCCGCACAGCAGAGCGCGAACCATCTGCCCCAATCAAGACATCGAAGTGATGTGTCTGGCCAGAAGTTAATTGAAGAGTAGCTCCACGCAGATTTTGAGAAATACTCTGACACCGCGCATTAAGCACTATTGCCTCTGCGTCATTTGCAAGAACCGCAGAGACTAGTGCATCGTGCAAATCAGCGCGATGGATTAAATAATAACGTTCGCCATATTTTTCTTGAAGTGATTGTCCACGATTAGTCCAAGACAGGGGGCGCGCATCTTGATAGTGACGCACGCATTGATCACCAGGCTGATAGCTCATATCAAGCAACGTCTGGCGCAAGCCTAAATAATTAATTGCATGTGCTGCCGAAGGACTTAAAGATATGCCGGCACCAATCTCACCTAGCTTTGGAGCCTGTTCAAAGCACTTTACTTCAAATCCTTTCTGCTGCAAGGCTAGCGCTGCAGAAAGTCCGCCAATGCCCGCTCCTACAATTCCAATTTTTAGTCTATTCACAGGTTCTTATTGAGCACTTTCGAACCCATTAACCCAAGTATCGCAGCACAATTATCCAGACTGCGGACATGTACTCGTACCAAGCGGTAATATACGCATCTAAATCATGTCATTACGCAATCCTAAAATCGGTTTTGTTAGCCTTGGCTGCCCTAAAGCTTTAGTGGACTCAGAGCGCATCCTCACACAACTACGCGCTGAAGGTTACACGGTTGCACCAGACTATGATTCGGCTGATGTAGTAGTTGTCAATACCTGTGGTTTCATTGACTCAGCAATCGATGAATCCTTAGAGGCGATTGGCGAGGCCTTGGAGAAAAACGGTAAGGTAATTGTCACCGGTTGTTTAGGAGCTACCCCACAAAGAATTCTTGATAAACATCCTCGGGTACTTAAGGTCACAGGTCCCCATGCTTATGCAGACGTGATCAATGCGGTACACCAACATTTGCCACCTAAACATGATCCATTTCTAGATTTATTGCCCCCACAAGGGGTGCGCCTAACACCACGACACTATGCTTATCTTAAAATCTCTGAAGGCTGTAATAATAAATGTAGCTTCTGCATCATTCCAAATTTACGCGGCAAACTAGCCAGTCGTCGCATTGATGACGTGTTGCGTGAAGCTGAGAAATTAGTCCGTGCAGGCGTACGAGAACTCCTAGTAATCTCTCAAGATACCAGTGCCTATGGTTCAGATTTGCACTACCCAAAGGCCATATGGAACGACCTAGAATATGAGACTCGTTTTTTAGATCTCGCACGCGGCCTCAGTAGCTTAGGTGTATGGATACGAATGCACTATGTATATCCGTATCCGCATGTCGATAAAATAATTCCCTTGATGGCCGAAGGTAAAGTTCTTCCCTACCTTGATATTCCGTTTCAACATGGAAGTCCAGCAGTGCTTAAAAGAATGCGACGTCCGGCGCATGCTGAAAATACTTTAATGCGAATTCAAAACTGGCGCAAAGTCTGTCCAGAGTTAACTCTACGCAGTACTTTTATCGTAGGATTTCCTGGGGAAACTGAGGCTGAGTTTAAAGAATTGCTCGATTGGCTCGAAGAAGCGCAGTTAGATCGAGTCGGGGCTTTTAAATATTCTCCCGTCACAGGAGCTGTGGCCAATAATTCAGATTTACATGTTCCAACCGAGTTACAAGAGGAGCGTCTTGCTCGCTTCATGACACGAGCACAACAAATTAGTGCTTCACGACTAAAGAAACGTATCGGACAAGAAGAACTAGTACTAGTAGATTCTATCAAAGGCAATACAGCGCAGGCACGCTCACGTGGCGATGCACCTGAGATAGATGGCCTAGTACGAATTCAACGAGGCGGTAAATTAGCTATAGGGGAGTTTGCACGTGTGAAAATTACGGCTGCTGATGATTACGATTTAACTGCAATGCTCTTGAAATAAAACTACCAGAGAAACGAGATCGGCGAAGCCAACAAACTAATTATTGCCGAAGAGTCCAACAATCCGCTTGGATAGCGCTCAATTTGCTCCGTGAGACCCTGAATATCAGTTTTAGAAAAAAAGCCTAGGATTTACATGGCCGCAGAGACTCTGAAATCTGCTCGCTTCTCAATCTCTACTGACAAACAGAGCGAAATTACTCCACCGTTACACTTTTAGCCAGATTACGTGGTTGATCCACATCGGTGCCTTTTAAAACTGCTACGTGATAAGCCAGCATCTGCAGCGGAACAGCGTACACCGTTGGAGCTTGCAAGAAGCTTACATGCTTAGGCATTGTAATTACGGTCACGCCATCCGAGGGTTTAATATTTGCCTCAGGGTCTGCAAAAATAAAAAGCTCCCCTCCTCGAGCACGTACTTCCATGAGGTTAGATTTCAATTTATCAAGTAGGTCATTATTGGGTGCTACCACAATGACTGGCATGTCAGCATCTACCAAGGCTAAAGGACCGTGCTTTAGCTCACCAGCAGCATAGGCCTCTGCGTGTATATAAGAAATTTCTTTGAGCTTTAGCGCACCTTCCATGGCGATTGGGTACATGGTCCCTCTACCTAGAAAAAGAGCATGGTTTTTATTAGCAAACCGCAACGCTAATTTTTGAATTTCTGAATCAAGACTTAATGTTTTTTCTACTAAACTCGGCAGTTCAATTAAACGCTCTACAAGGTTGCGCTCGTACTCTGCATCCGCGCCATTATATTTGGCTAGCGCTAATACCAACATTGACAAGACAGTTAATTGAGTGGTGAATGCTTTAGTTGATGCCACTCCAATTTCAGGGCCTGCGCGCGTCAGCATGACAAGTTCACATTCACGTACCAATGAGCTTTCAGGTACATTACAAATAGCTAATGAGGAGAGATAACCGGACTGCTTGGCTAAACGCAATGCAGCGAGGGTGTCGGCTGTTTCACCAGATTGAGAAAGGGCGACAAATAATGAATTCCTCGGTACGATTGAATTTCGATAACGGTATTCACTCGCCGTTTCTATAGTGCAAGAAACTTTAGAAATTTGTTCTATCAAGTAGCGCGCGACTGAGCCGGCATGGAAACTCGTACCACAAGCAACAATATGGATATGCTCGACACGTTTAAATATATCCTTAGCAGCAGGGCCAAAAGCTGCATCTAGTAAACGACCATTGGATACACGCTCTTGTAAAGTGTCCGATAGTGCGCGTGGTTGCTCATAGATCTCTTTAAGCATGAAATGTCGGTATTGGCCCTTATCAGCTGCATCAGCGGGTAATTCGCTCTCGTGAACAGTACGTGAAATTAAATTCCCTTGACGATCTAAAACTTTAATTGATTGGCGACGTACTTCAGCTACATCACCTTCCTCTAAAAATATAAAGCGTCGCGTGACTGGTAGTAAAGCAGATACATCAGAAGCTACAAAATTTTCGCCTACACCTAGGCCAATAATTACAGGGCACCCTTCACGTGCCAAAATAATCCTCTCGCGATCACTTTGACTCACTACTGCTAAAGCATATGCGCCTTCTAGCTCTGCAACTGTCGCTCTAACTGCTTTGAAAAGATCCCCTACTACTTGCAAGTGAAAGTGAATACGATGAGCAACGACTTCTGTGTCTGTTTCCGAACTAAAGCTGTACCCAGATTTTTTTAGCTCAGCACGTAGTTCTTCATGATTTTCAATGATGCCATTGTGAACAACAGCTAAGCCGTCATCTGATATATGCGGATGTGCATTAGCTTCCGAGGGTTCGCCGTGGGTAGCCCAGCGTGTGTGTGCAATTCCAATTTGACCTGTTGTGGGCGATCGTTCTATAGCTTCCTGTAGTATCTTAACTTTACCTAAAGTACGCACACGTTTGAGTGGGTCCGTGGCATTGATAACGGCAATCCCTGCGGAGTCATAGCCACGATATTCCAACCTACGAAGTCCTTCCATAAGGATCGGTACAATATTGCGCTCAGCCACAGCTCCAACAATGCCACACATTTTTAAGATCTCTTTTTTGGACGTTTCCAGCCGTCAATATTAACCTGTTTAGCGCGCGCTACAGCTAAAACACTCGGTGGAACATCTTTAGTCACCGTAGAACCAGCAGCAACTGTAGCGCCCTTGCCAATATGTAGGGGAGCCACAAGAACAGAATTTGACCCCGTCTGTGCGTCATCGCACAAAGTTGTGTGGTGTTTTTTAGCGCCATCGTAATTAGCGATAATCGTACCAGCGCCTATGTTCACGCGCGCACCTACGGTGGCATCGCCAATATAAGCCAGGTGATTAGCTTTAGCCCCTATTCCCATAGAAGAGTTCTTAACTTCCACAAAGTTACCAATATGCACTTGGCTACTTAACCGCGCACCTGGTCGCAATCTGGCAAACGGGCCAATAATTGCACCCGCCCCTACAATCGCATCTTCAAGTATGCAATGAGCATTAATCTGAACATCTGCAGCGATCTCACAGTCACGCAAGATACAAGAGGATCCAATATGTACTCTATCCCCTAAAATAACTTTGCCTTCGAAAATTACATTGGCATCTATCACCACATCTTGGCCGGTGTGTAGGGTTCCGCGCACATCAATACGCGCAGGATCTATCAAGGTCACGCCGGCAATCATTAGATCACGAGCACACTGCGCACGGTATTGTGCTTCAACTTCAGCTAACTGAAGCTTATTGTTAATACCCCGTACCTCAGAAATAGAGGGCGCAATGAACGGCTCCACTTTTATTTTGTCTTTGACTGCCATAGCGATGACGTCAGTCAGGTAGTACTCACCTTGTGAGTTTCTATTACGCAGCTTACCCAACCATTTACGCAATAAATGAACGGGTAATACCATGACGCCAGTATTGGCTTCTTTTATTTTACGTTGGCGAACAGTAGTATCTTTTTCCTCTACTATTTTTTGAACCTTTCCTCGAACATCGCGGATCACGCGACCATAGCCAGTGGCATCAGGGAGCATAACCGTCAACAAGCTTAAAGTTTTAGAGTCTGCTCCAGCAACTAAATCTTGCAATGTAGAGGGGTTCACCAAAGGCACATCCCCGTAGAGAATAAGTACGAGGTGATCATCCGACAATGCGGGCAAGGCTTGCTGCATCGCATGGCCCGTACCTAATTGCTCGGCTTGTAGTAACCAAGAGCTGATGCCAGTACCGGCCATAGCGGCACGCACTTGCTCCCCACCATAGCCGTAAACTACATGAATTGCTGTAGGAGCGAGAAATTGCGCGGCTTTTACAACGTAGCTTAAAAGAGGCTTCCCAGCGATTGGTTGCAATACCTTTGGTAGTGCAGATTTCATCCGCTTCCCCTGGCCTGCCGCCAGAATGACGACTGATAGCCTCAGATGCGCCCCTTACGTAATTTCTCAAGCATTTTTAACTGTGCCACAGCCCGCATTAGTTCAGCAAGTGCTTCGGCTTGGTCAACTTTGTCGATATTTCCAGCGAGCATATCTTCGGCACTCTGCTTAGCCTCCAGTGCTGCCGCTTCATCTAAGTCTTTACTGCGTTGTGCGCTATCAGCGAGCACCGTAATTTTCTTAGGTTGAATCTCTAACGCACCACCTCCGACAAAGAATGACTGCTCTGTGCCTTCTAGAGTAAGCACACGCACCTCGCCGGCTTTAAGCAAAGTTAGTAGTGGTGCGTGACGCGGTGCGATGCCGAGTTCGCCTTGAATAGCAGGCACAAAGACCATCTTAGCCGAACCGGAGAAAATCTCTCCCTCTGGGCTGACGATATCGCAGTGAATGGTTTCAGTCATATCAGCTGATAGTCTTAGCTTTTTCGACCGCTTCATCGATGTCGCCAACCATATAGAAAGCTTGCTCAGGCAAGTGGTCGTAATCGCCGTTCAAGATACCCTTAAAACCACGAATGGTTTCTTTAAGTGAAACAATTTTACCATCTTGTCCGGTAAAGACTTTAGCCACATTAAAAGGCTGGGATAAAAAGCGCTGAATCTTACGAGCACGATACACAGAGAGTTTATCTTCTTCAGAAAGTTCATCCATGCCCAGGATTGCAATAATATCTTGCAATTCTTTGTAACGCTGCAACACAGCCTGTACAGCGCGGGCCGTATTGTAGTGCTCTTCACCAACTACCAAAGGATCGAGCTGGCGACTGGTTGAGTCCAAAGGATCTACCGCCGGATAAATACCAAGGGCTGCGATTTGACGCGAAAGCACAACAGTAGCATCCAAGTGAGCAAAGGTTGTTGCTGGAGAGGGATCTGTTAGATCATCCGCTGGAACATACACTGCTTGAATCGAAGTAATTGAACCCGTCTTAGTGGATGTAATACGCTCTTGTAACACACCCATTTCTTCAGCAAGCGTAGGCTGATAACCTACTGCAGAGGGCATACGACCCAGCAATGCGGACACTTCAGTGCCTGCGAGCGTGTAACGATAGATATTATCAACAAAGAATAAAACGTCACGGCCTTTACCACCATCTTCGCGCACTTCGTCACGGAAATATTCTGCCATCGTCAAGCCAGTGAGGGCAACACGCAAACGATTTCCCGGTGGTTCGTTCATTTGGCCATAAACCATGGCAACTTTTGAATTTTCAAGATTTTCAAGATCTATAACGCCAGACTCTGCCATCTCATGATAAAAGTCGTTCCCTTCACGAGTTCGCTCACCGACACCTGCAAACAC
This sequence comes from Gammaproteobacteria bacterium, assembly GCA_009692285.1. Taxonomy (GTDB): domain Bacteria; phylum Pseudomonadota; class Gammaproteobacteria; order Steroidobacterales; family Steroidobacteraceae; genus UBA964. Next base: position 10,384 of record SHZO01000023.1, read on the forward strand.
AGACAACCCGCTGTACTGCTTGGCAATGTTATTGATCAGCTCCAACATGTTGACAGTCTTGCCAACACCAGCACCACCGAACAGACCTACCTTGCCACCCTTAGCAAAAGGCACAAGCAAATCGATAACTTTAATTCCTGTAGCCAATAAATCACGGCCGCCGGCTTGTTCATCGTAAGAAGGTGCAGGACGATGAATTGACCATAATTCTTTGCTTTGGACTGGGCCACGATTATCTTGCGGTGTGCCCAAGACATCCATGATGCGGCCTAAAGTGCCACGCCCAACAGGCACCGAAATGGGCTTACCAGTAGCTTCAACTTCCAGGCCGCGCTTCAAGCCCTCAGAAGCGCCCATGGCAATGGTACGAACCACACCATCGCCTAATTGTTGCTGTACTTCAAGCGTCAGATCGACGTCCTTAAGTTTCAGTGCTTCATAAATATTTGGGATCGATTGACGCGGAAATTCCACATCGATGACTGCACCAATAATTTGCGTAATCTTGCCGGTTGCCATGTACTTACCCTGTGATCTATATTCGTGTCGAGAGGAAAATCAGACTGCAGCTGCGCCGCCGACGATTTCCGCCAGTTCTTTGGTAATTGCTGCTTGTCGCGCCTTGTTATAGACAAGCTGCAGATCACCGATGAGATTGCCTGCGTTATCCGAGGCCGCTTTCATTGCGACCATACGTGCAGCCATTTCGCAGGCGATGCTTTCAACAGCACCGCGATAAACTTGCGATTCAATATAGCGCATCAATACGCCATCGAGAATGTCTGTAGCGCTCGGTTCATAAATGTAGTCCCAATGTTCTTGCAGTTCTTCATCATCCTGCATGAGCACAGGCAGTAACTGCGTCACAGTAGGCGCTTGAGTCATCGTATTCAGGAACTCTGCATTGACGATGAATAGGCGATCGATGCTGCCATCACGGTATGCATCAAGCATAACTTTGACACTACCGAGTAAATCTTTAGTTTTTGGTTTGTCGCCAAGGCCATTAATGCTTGCTAAAATTGGTAAATTCAAGCGCCTAAAAAATACAATGCTCTTACTACCCATGAGGCACAAACTTACTTGTGCGCTCTTAGCTTGCCAATCTTTCATTAAAAATAGGGTTTTTTTGAACACATTCGTATTCAAAGCACCGCACAAACCTCGATCGCTAGAAACAACAATAATACCAATAGACTTCACGTCACGCTCGAGCAGAAATGGATGTCTATAGTCCGGATTTGCTTTGTTCAAGTGGCCAATTACATGGCGCATTTTAGCGGCATAAGGGCGAGCAAGGCGCATACGTTCTTGCGCACGGCGCATTTTGCTCGCTGCCACCATCTCCATAGCTTTAGTAATCTTCTGAGTGCTTTTAACACTCACGATCTTCGAGCGTATTTCCTTTGTACCAGGCATAGCGTGATATGGCTCAGTAAGTTCCGGTAGCCGCGAAGTCTTCGCAAATTTTCTTCAGCTGTGCTTCATGCGCCTTAAGAACTGGATTAGCATTTATCTCATCAATTGCTACTTTATGTGTCAATTTAGCAAACGCTTGTAGTGAAGATTCAAAATCAACAATCTTTTTACGATCAACCTTATCCATATAACCATTATTTACGGCATAAATTGACAGCGCCATTTCAGCAACGGACATGGGCGCATATTGCTTCTGCTTCATCACTTCTGTGACGCGTTGTCCGCGCTCAAGTTGGCGCCTGGTTGCCTCATCTAAGTCGGACGCAAACTGTGAGAAGGCAGCCAACTCACGGTATTGCGCAAGCGCCAAGCGAATACCCCCACCTAAACGTTTGATAATGTCCGTTTGTGCGGCGCCTCCAACGCGGGAAACCGAAATACCCGCATTCATTGCAGGACGAATTCCCGAGTTAAACAAATCCGTTTCAAGGAAAATTTGTCCGTCAGTGATAGATATGACATTAGTTGGCACGAAAGCGGTAACGTCGCCTGCTTGCGTTTCAATAATGGGTAACCCTGTCAAAGATCCCGTCTTGCCTTTAACGGCGCCTTTGGTGGCCATCTCAACGTATTCTTCATTGACACGGGCACTACGCTCAAGCAATCGGGAATGGAGATAAAAAACATCGCCAGGAAATGCTTCACGACCCGGAGGACGACGCAACAACAAAGAAATCTGACGATAAGCTACAGCCTGCTTGGACAGATCATCATAGATAATCAAAGCATCTTCACCATTATCCATGAAGTACTCCCCCATGGTTACACCGGCGTAAGCCGAGAGGTACTGCATGGCTGCGGGCATAGACGCCGAAGCAGCTACCACAATGGTGTGATCCATCGCACCGTTTTCTTCAAGCTTACGAACCACATTTGCGATGGAGGATTGCTTTTGGCCGATGGCAACGTAAATACACTTAATCCCAGAGGCTTTTTGGTTAATGATGGTATCGATCGCCATCGCAGTCTTACCAGTTTGGCGATCTCCAATAATTAATTCGCGTTGTCCGCGGCCTACCGGCACCATAGCATCGACGGCCTTATAACCGGTCTGCACCGGTTGGCTTACCGATTTGCGATAAATAACGCCCGGTGCCACGCGCTCAATAGGCGCAGTACGTTTTGTTTTTAGAGGGCCTTTACCATCGATAGGGGTACCAAGAGCATCCACCACACGACCCAGCAACTCTGGACCGACCGGCACTTCTAAGATGCGGCCTGTTGTTTTAACAGTATCGCCTTCTTTGAGAGTTTTATAATCTCCCAGCACTACAGATCCGACTGAATCCTGTTCTAAGTTCAACGCAAGGCCGAACAAATTCCCTGGAAATTCAATCATTTCACCGTAACACACATCGGCTAGACCATGAATACGGCAAATGCCGTCAGTCACGGAAACGATAGTGCCTACGTTTCGCGCTTCAGCAGCCGACTCAAATTTGTCGATACGCTGCTTAATGAGATCGCTGATCTCGGATGCCTTAATGGACATGAATAGACCTCTAAAAAACTTAATGTGACCGGCTTAAGCGCCAGCCATTGTGATAGCCAATCGATCGATACGCCCACGAAGCGAGCCATCAATGACGAAATCTCCGGCACGTACAATCGCGCCGCCTACCAACCCTGCATCCACCGTAGTGTGCAAACGCACCGTACGGTTCAAGCGGGCAGTCAAAGCCTTAGTTAATTTTGTACTCTGCTCGGCAGTGAGCGCCAAAGCAGAGGTCACTGTCACATCAACCGTATTTTCAACTTCTGCACGCAAAGCTTCATACTGAGCTGCAATTTCAGGCAGCAAGGCAAGGCGCGAATTATCCGCTAGCAAACGAATAAAGTTTTCAGCCGGCATATTGTTAGCCCCGGATACCTCGATAACCAAAGCGACTAAATCTGCGCGCTTCACGTGCGGGTTCCCAAGCAAGGGCGCTATGCGAGCATCAGTAATAACTGCAGTGGTCTTGGCAAGTAGTTCTCCCCAAATAGCTAGTTTACCAGTTGTATTTGCCTGCTCAAAAACAGCGCGCGCGTATGGCCTAGCAATGGTAGCGTTATCAGCCACGAGTAATATCCTCCGCAAGTTTGTCGAGTAGCTGAGCATGCGTCTTTGCATCGACTTCGCGTTCTAACAAACGTGCGGCACCCGATACGACCAAAGAACCAAACTCACGTCGTAATTGCTCACGTGCACGACCCGTTTCAGTGGAGGCATCTTCGCGGGCTGCTGAAACAATGCGCGCACTTTCGGTTTGCGCTGTCTGCTTTGCCATCTCAATAGCCTCATTGGAGCGCCGTGCAGCATGATCTTCAATTTGCTTAGCGCGATCTCGCGCTTCGCGAATCACTTCATTCGCACGATTTGTCGCTTCAGCTAGATCTTTCTGGCCCTTGTCAGCAGCGGCGAGACCATCCGCAATCTTACGATTACGCTCTCCAATTGTCTCGGCCATCATAGGCGTAACGAACTTAGCAATGAACCACAACAGAATCAGAAAAACGATAATTTGACCAATAAAAGTGGCATTAATCGTCATGATCTGTCCCTCCAGTCAAGGAGTGTGTAAATGGGGCAGCGGTGACTCAACCGGTGATACCGACAAGTAAAGGATTGGCAAAAGCAAATAGCATTGCTAAACCGACGCCAATCAGGAACGCCGCATCGATCAAGCCCGCAAGCAGAAACATTTTGCCCTGAAGCATGGGGATCAACTCAGGCTGCCGAGCGGCGGCCTCTAGAAACTTCGACCCCATGACACCAATACCAATACATGCGCCATTAGCGCCTAAACCAATAATCAACCCTATTCCAAGCCCAGTGAAGCCCTGGATGTTTGCCATTGCTGCCATTGTTTCCATTTCTAAAACTCCTTAGTCAACATAAATTAAGATAAAAATAACCGGTAAAAATCAGTGGTGCTCTTCTGCCATTGCTATGTACACGATAGGTAGCATCATAAAGATGTAAGCCTGTAACAGGACAATTAAAATATGAAAAATTGACCAAGCAGCACCAAAAACTACCTGCCCAATAAATAAAGCAATACCGCCAATGGAAACTGCGAAACCCATACCGAGCAAAGCAATCAACATAAACAGTATTTCGCCAGAATACATGTTGCCAAATAAACGCATTGAAAGTGATATCGGTTTTGAAATTAGCTCGATTGCGTTCAATAAAATATTTGGGAGCCACAGCAAAGGATTCGAGCCAAAAGGCGAGGAGATCCATTCGTGAAGGTAACCACCAATGCCCTTAGCACGGATTGCGTATCCTACGATCAATGTAAAAATAACCAAGGCCATCGCCACGGTACCATTTAGGTCAGCTGTGGGCACAGCCCGAAAAAACTCGGCCCCAAAAAAACCGGCCACCGTGCCAGGGACATCGAGAGGGAGCAGATCCATGGCGTTCATGGCTACTACCCATGTGAATAAAGAAAACCCCAGGGCTACAAGGAAGCTGCGGTTGCCATGATAAATATCAGCGACGCTATCATCGACAAACTCATAGATCCATTCGACAACAGCACGCAATCCTGAAGGTGCGCCTGAAACACGCGCACCGCTGCGCGCGCCGCAATACAGCACATAGGCCACCAAGGCGGCTAAAGAACCAGAAACAAGCAACGTGTCCACATGAAACGTCCAAAAGCCATCACCGACCTTAAGATGTTTCAAATGATGAACAATGTAGCCCGTGGGTGATTCGTCGTGTCCTTGCTCTACCAAAACTTTATAACTCCATCATCGCTGGCGCCGCGCACTGAGTACCGGCACCAACCAAAACAACATTAGCGTGGCAATATAGACCACTAAAACTGAAGGCCACACGACCCCTTTGCGCTGAGAAAGCACGTAGAACATGCCAACCGTCAACAAAACTTTAACCAATTGGCCAACGTAAATTCGGCCAACTGCAAACGCTGCATTAGGTGCTGGCCGCAAAGCAGCGAAGCTCATATACAAATTAGCAATCAAACCAATCAGGCCACCGGCTAATGCCGAAAGACCACTTCTTTTGCCGCTGACTAAGAAAAAAATCATGCCTAGCAACAAAGTACATGCCAACTGCCCAGTCAGAATACGGCCAGCGAGTTGACGTGTTTTCAAATCGCTAGGCGGCATTACCAATGAGCACCCTCTTAAAGGCGCGGAATTATAGTGGCTGCCCTAACTCTCAATCAACTGCCTGCAGCACATCTATTAATATGTAAAAGGCTAACGAATATGCGCAAGAATACCGTCGAGCTCATCCAATGAGTTGTAATTAACAACTACTTTACCTTTACCACTACTCGCAATATGTTCGATGCTCACTTTGGCACCGAGGATATCAGCTACTTGAGCCTCAAGATGCTGCACGTTAGGATCTTTGCCACTCCCTCTACCAGACCCAGCAGAATTATCCTTAGATGTAGGATTAGATAACCGGCGAACCAATGCCTCTGTTTCACGGACTGATAAGCCTTTTTTAACGACCAATATTGCAACTTCGATCTGTTGTCGGCGCTGTGTTAAACCTAGCAAGGCACGTCCATGGCCCATTTCTATGGCCCTCTGATCAACTAACTCCGCCACCTCAGGCGCGAGATCTAACAACCGTAGTAGGTTACTTACAGTGGCACGCGAACGCCCAACAGCATCTGCGGCTTGCTGGTGAGTCAAAGCAAATTCACTGATGAGCCGATCTAAGGCGCGTGCTTCTTCCAGAGGATTAAGGTTTTCACGCTGAATATTCTCAATGAGAGCCATTGCGATGGCTGATGCATCGGGCACACGACGAATAATCGCGGGAATACTCTCCAACCCCGCGATCTGCGCTGCGCGCCAACGCCGCTCACCTGCAATAATTTCATAACGAACTGATACTGCAATGCCATCTATCGGATCGCCAGCAGTCTCTATCGGCCGGACCACAATAGGCTGGATAACTCCTTGGGTGCGGATCGAACTAGCTAAATCTTCAAGCGTTTCTGGCCGCATATCCATACGTGGCTGATAACGGCCACGCTGTAAGAGATCTAAGGGTAAGCGCACAAACTCATCATCTAATAATGAACCGGGAGCTCCGGCAGAGCCGGACGACTTGAGCCCTGCCCCCACAGGTACGCTCAGCGTTGGCTGAAGACGGTTCGCCGACATCTGGCCAAGTAATGCATCGAGGCCACGTCCGAGGCTGGGTTTTTTCTGGATCATGCCCGCAATGATAT
>SHZO01000024.1 GCA_009692285.1 Gammaproteobacteria bacterium
GTGGTCTCGTAGTACAACGGACTCAGAAGCTCAATTAGTAAAGCTTGCGAATATTCTCAGTTCGTCTCTTGGGGGTAGTTGTGCGGTGGGTGTGCGTTATGTCGGTGATCAGGCAAGTGGTGCGCTTGAGCTCGGTGAACAGTGGCGGGTTCATGCAACTTCTGAATTGTTGGAGGCTCTAGAGCAACTGGTCGGCCCTGAGGGCTTGCGCGTGGTATACGGCGCACATTAGTCTCAACCTTATGAAAATGAGTTTTTTAGATTTTGAAGTACCGATCGCTGAAATTGATGCGAAGATTGAAGAGCTACGGCATGTCACCACCGATCAGAGCTTTAATGTTCAATCTGAAATTTTACGTTTGCAAAATAAAAGCCAGCAACTCACTAAAAATATATTTTTAAATTTAAGCTCTTGGCAGATCACACAGCTTGCACGACATCCACAACGGCCATATTCTTTAGATTACCTGAAGATGATCTTTACCGAGTTTCAGGAGCTCCATGGCGACAGAATGTTTGGTGACGATAAAGCATTAATCGGTGGCTTAGCGCGATTTGAGGGCCTCGCGGTAATGGTTGTCGGTCATCAAAAAGGTCGTGACACCAAAGATCGAGTATGGCGTAACTACGGTATGCCAAAACCAGAGGGCTATCGTAAAGCTTTGCGATTAATGTGTCTTGCGGAGCGATTTTCTTTGCCGATCATTACATTTATTGATACCCCTGGTGCTTATCCCGGTATCGTCTCTGAGGAGCGTGGGCAGAGCGAAGCCATCGCGCGCAACTTATTTGTTATGTCAAAGTTGAGTGTGCCAATTATTACGGTAGTCATTGGTGAGGGAGGATCAGGAGGTGCCTTAGCTATTGGTGTCTGTGATCGCTTGTTGATGCTTCAGTACAGTACCTATTCTGTGATTTCCCCTGAAGGTTGCGCCGCTATTCTATGGAAGAATGCAGACAAAAAAGCAGTTGCTGCTGAGGCTATGGGTTTGACGTCGGTACGTTTAGAAAAACTAGGCTTGATTGATGAAGTTTGCCCAGAGCCTTTGGGGGGTGCACATCGCGATCCAGAGGGAATGGCGACTACGCTTAGGATTCGCTTAACGCACCACCTGAATGGACTACGTAGCTTATCTACGGCAGAGTTATTGGCTCAGCGTACTCAGCGTATCGCCAGATTTGGCGTGTATACCGAAGCCGCTGGATAGTGTTCATCAAAACGCTCCAAGAGCAGTTAGATTTACTGCTGGCAGGGGTACCAGAGCGCGGGTTGTGCGTCGCCTTAAGCGGTGGTGTTGACTCTATTGTTCTATTAACGGCACTTCAGCAACTCGTGCGTACTGGTCCTAAGATTTGGCGTGCTCGTTTGTTGCGAGCTGTACATGTTCATCATCACTTGCAGTTGACAGCCGATGACTGGGCGCGAGAGGTGCGCGGAATTTGTAAAAAATTAGATGTCCCATTGACGGTTAAGCATGTCAAGGTAGATATATATCGGGGTAGCTCTTTAGAAGCTGAAGCGCGACTTGTACGCTATGCATCGCTCAGTAAGGTTTTACGTCCACAAGAAGTCTTGCTCACTGCGCATCATCGTGACGATCAGTTTGAAACTATTTTCCTGCAATTGATGCGTGGCGCTGGCGTTAACGGGCTGGCGGCAATGCCTGCGATCACTCCCTTTGCAGCTGGTTGGTTGGCACGCCCGATGCTGGAGTGTTCGCGAGTAGAGATTAAGCAGTGGGCTAAGCATCAGGGGCTTTTTTGGATTGAGGACAGCAGTAATTCAGATTTACGTTTTGATCGAAATTATTTGCGTGCCAAAGTGTTACCTTCTTTATTGGCGCGCTGGCCAAGCGCCCCGCGTGTGGCATCTCGCAGTGCATTCCATTTAGCTCAGGCGCGGGAAATTTTAGAAGAGCGCGCCGTTGAAGATCTTCTAGCCATTACTAGCGCAGATGTTTTGAATCTAGTGCCCTTGGGTCGACTGTCGGTAGTGCGGCAACGTAATGTGCTGCGGGCATGGGTGCGTGGTTGCGGCGCTAGTGTTCCAGATACTGTCCATCTTGAACGTATCAGAGTTGAGCTGCCTGAAGCACGGGTGGATGCGCGCCCCGTAGTTCGCTGGTCTGGAGGCGAAGTGCGTCGCTATCGTGGAAAATTATTTTGTCTCCCTTCAGGTATTCCAGTGCTCGACCTAGAGCGCGAATGGCTCTGGAGTTGGCGTCGTTCAGGCAGTCTTGATCTGTGCAGAGCTGCAGGTCCAGGTGCGGGTGTATTACATATGGTTAATGACCCTGAGGGGCCTTTACTGGGAACCCTATTGCCTGGCAAATTGCGCGTCCGTTTTCGTCGGGGTGGCGAACGTTTAGCACTGCAGATACAAGGACCGCAGCAGATTCTGAAAGAGATTTTGCGTGTTCGTGGTGTACTGCCATGGCGTCGTGATGCGATTCCCTTGTTGTGTCTGCCTGATAATGCATCCGATCTTGTTGCTGTGGCTGGGTTGGGCGTCGCGGCGCCTTATCAAGCCTACGCAAGTCAGGGCGATCCGCCAGTGAAAACTCAGCGGCTGCGCCGATATCGTTTAGTTTGGGAAGATGCTCCGGCGGTGTTTGCCTGAGATTAGGGTTTTTTGGTAGAATATCTTCCCGTCGTGCTCGAATCTTATTAAGCAATCTTGCCCTAATAAATACGGCGCTCATTTTTGCGGCGGTCATACATGTCTCGTTTCGTTTTTGTCACGGGTGGTGTTGTTTCCTCATTGGGGAAGGGCATCGCATCGGCTTCATTGGGAGCGATTCTTGAGGCGCGTGGCCTTAAGGTCGCTATGGTCAAGCTTGATCCCTATATTAATGTTGATCCGGGCACTATGAGTCCATTTCAGCATGGTGAAGTGTATGTCACAGATGATGGCACCGAGGCAGATTTAGACTTAGGTCACTATGAGCGTTTTGTACGTACCGTTACAGGACGCCATAGTAATTTTACAACAGGCCGTATCTATGAACGTGTAATTGCTAAGGAAAGACGTGGTGATTACTTGGGTGCCACCGTTCAGGTAATTCCGCATATCACAGATGAGATAAAAAGCAGTATTTTATTGGGTGCAGGTGACTCAGATATCTGCATGGTTGAGATTGGTGGTACGGTGGGCGATATTGAATCCTTGCCTTTTTTGGAGGCTATACGTCAATTAGGCGTCGAAATGGGCCGCAATCATTGCGTCTATATGCATCTGACTTTAGTGCCTGTCGTAGGTGGGGCAGGTGAGATTAAAACTAAGCCAACACAGCATTCTGTCAAAGAATTGCGTGGTATTGGTATACAGCCAGATATTTTACTCTGCCGTTCACAAAGTACTTTACCAGATGAGCAGCGTAAGAAAATTGCGCTCTTTACTAACGTAGAAGAGCGTGCAGTAATTTCTGCTGTGGATGCTGATGATATTTACAAAATTCCGATACTTTTACATGAACAAAATTTAGATGACCTTATAGTTGAAAAACTACAAATCATTGCTAAGGTAGCTAATTTAAATGACTGGCAGGAAGTAGTTGCCAAAAAATCGAAACCTGAAGCTGAAGTTACTATAGCTATGGTTGGTAAATACGTCCAAAACCGTGATTCTTATATTTCTTTAAATGAAGCACTAACACATGCAGGGCTGCAAAACTGCACCCGTGTCACAACGCGCTTTATTGAGGCAACTGACCTTGAAACTAAAGGTAGTGGCTTGCTTTTGGGTATGGATGCCGTTTTAGTGCCGGGTGGTTTTGGTGAGCGTGGCGTTGAAGGTAAGATGCTTGCCATTCGTTATGCACGAGAAAATAAGGTGCCTTATCTCGGTATTTGTTTAGGCATGCAATTGGCAGTCATTGAATACGGTCGGAATGTTCTGGGTTTGAATGGCGCAACCAGCACTGAATTCAATCCTTCAACCGCGCATCCCGTGATTGCTTTGATTACCGAATGGCAAGATACCGCTCGTGGTTCGCAGTTGCGTGATACTAGCTCTCTCAAAGGAGGCACTATGCGTTTAGGTGCTCAAGAAGTGCAATTACAACAAAATTCGCGTGCATTGCAACTGTATGGGAAGCCGATGATTCGTGAGCGTCATCGTCATCGTTATGAATTTAATAACACTTATTTAGAACGTTATCGCGTTGGTGGGATGGAGTTCTCAGGTATTTCAAAAGATGATTTAGTTGAGATCGTCGAGCTTCCAGAGCATCCGTGGTTTTTAGCGACCCAATTTCATCCTGAATTTACCTCTAACCCGCGTGATGGGCACCCCTTGTTTTCTAGTTTTATTAAAGCAGCACGTAATTATGCAGCGAGACACCTATGAAAATTGCTGGCGTAATTGTTGGTCCACGTGAACCACTTTTTTTAATTGCCGGTCCGTGTGTTATCGAAAGCGCGTCCTTATGTGAGGAGGTTGCTGGTCGTATGCTAGAGATCACCCTAGAATTAGGCATACCCTATGTTTTTAAAGCGTCGTTTGATAAAGCAAATCGCTCTTCGGGAAAAAGTTTTAGAGGCTTAGGAATTTCTTCAGGTTTGAAAATACTTTCAGAAATTCGCAAAAAATTTCAAGTTTCTGTACTCACAGATGTTCATGAGGATTCTCCGTTAAATGAAGTAGCGGCGGTAGTTGATGTGTTGCAAACACCTGCTTTTTTATGCCGCCAAACTAATTTTATTATTGCAGCAGCTTCTCAAGGAAAGCCGGTTAATATTAAGAAAGGTCAGTTTCTCTCACCTTGGGAAATGCAAAACGTTGTGGATAAAGCACGCTCTACAGGCAATGAACAAATCATGGTCTGTGAACGTGGTTTTTCTTTCGGTTACAATAATTTAATTTCTGATATGCGTGCTTTATCGGCAATGCGAATCACGGGCGCTCCCATTATTTTTGATGCGACCCACTCAGTGCAATTGCCCGGTGGTCAAGGTGCTTCTTCTGGTGGGCAACGCGAATTTGTACCAGTACTCGCACGCGCTGCAGTGGCTGCAGGCATTTCCGGAATTTTTATTGAAACCCATCCTAATCCTGCGCAGGCTTTATCTGACGGCCCTAATGCTTGGCCTTTGACGCGCATGGCCTCCTTATTGACTACTTTGTGTGAAATAGATCGTACTGTTAAATCAAAACCTTTTGAGGAAGATCAAGTATGAGTCGTATTGCTGATATTCGTGCCCGTGAAGTGATCGATTCACGGGGCAACCCTACCGTTGAAGCTGACGTTATTTTAAGTAGTGGCGTAATGGGTCGAGCTGCAGTGCCCTCGGGCGCATCGACTGGCTCGCGTGAGGCTGTCGAATTAAGGGATGGTGATAAAAAGCGTTATTTTGGCCTGGGCGTCCTGAAGGCAGTAAAAAACGTCAATACTGTGATTCGTTCCTGCTTAATGAAACGAGATGTACGCGATCAAGAAGAACTGGATGCACGCCTTATTGCGCTTGATGGCACTGAAAATAAAAGTCGTTTAGGAGCAAATGCTTTGCTAGCGGTTTCTTTGGCGAGTGCTCACGCAGCTGCCCAAGATTCAGAGATGCCGCTGTGGCGTTACTTGGCGCGTGGCCGCCCCCCAGTCATGCCAGTACCCATGATGAATATTATCAATGGCGGAGCTCATGCTGATAATAGTCTAGATATCCAAGAGTTCATGATTCTGCCTGTGGGGGCTAAAAGCTTTAGCATGGCGTTGCGCCAAGGAGCAGAAATTTTCCATACACTCAAAAAGATTCTGAAAGAACGTAAGCTTACGACTGCGGTCGGTGATGAAGGCGGCTTTGCGCCTAATTTATCCTCTAATGAAGCCGCTCTTAAGCTATTGCTGCAGGCTATTGAGAAAGCAGGTTATCGGCCTGGTAAAGATATTTATTTGGGGTTAGATGTTGCGAGCACTGAATTTTTTCGCAATGGAAAATATGATTTGCAAGGCGAGGGCCGGCAGTTCTCTGCTGCGCAGTTCACTCGCTATCTCTCGCAGTTGGTAGATAAATACCCGATCATCACTATTGAAGATGGCATGGCTGAGGACGATTGGGGTGGTTGGAAGGGCCTTACCAAAGTGTTGGGTAAAACTACTCAGCTTGTTGGCGATGATCTCTTTGTGACTAACACTCAGATTCTCTCCGAAGGTATTCGCAAGGGAATTGCGAACTCTATTCTAATCAAGGTCAATCAAATTGGTACGTTGAGTGAGACCTTAGCTGCTATCGAAATGGCAACTGGTTCGGGTTATTCTGCTGTTGTCTCTCATCGTTCGGGGGAAACTGAAGACACTACAATTGCTGATATTGCGGTTGCCACTAGCGCTACCCAGATCAAAACTGGCTCTCTCTCTCGTTCAGATCGTATGGCTAAGTACAACCAACTTCTACGCATCGAAGGCCAAATTAAAGGTAAAGTTCGTTATGCTGGCCGTGATGCCTTTCCCATTAAAATATAGTTTCTGATTGCTTTATTTTTTGACAAGACAGGGTTAATCTCTATCTTCATATGATGAGAGTCTTCACTGGAGTTTTGATTATTCTGACAGTACTGCTTCAGTATCGGTTATGGGTATCTGATAGCGGTATTAGCGAAGTCTTGCGTTTGCAGAAGTCGGTAATCCAACAAGACCTATTAAATGCAGATATGAGCCGTCGTAATAAGCAGCTATCTGCTGAAGTCACCGACCTTAAAATAGGTACAACTGCCATTGAAGAGCGTGCCCGAAGCGAACTTGGCATGGTCGCGCCAGATGAGTGGTTTTACCAAGTGGTGCCTCACGGTGCAATTATTCCGAAAGCTCCTGCTTCAGTGACTCATACGGCTCAGCGCTGAGGTGTTGTTTTGAGGCAGTTACGTTATTGGCTGGTGCTGCCTGCTGCCGGCCGCGGTGAGCGCTTTAGCGCCATATTGCCCAAGCAATATACGCAGTTAAATCAGATCACCTTGCTTGAGTGGGCTCTCAAGCCCTTTATTGCAGATACTCGCTGCGTTGCAGTGGTTGTGGCATTAGGCGCAGAGGATGTCCACTGGCCGCCACTTAAAATAGCGCTGATGCAGCACTATCCAAAGCTCAAAATAATTACGGTCCAAGGTGGCGCTGCTCGCTGTGATTCGGTACAGGCTGCCTTATTGGCATTGTGTGAGGCCGGCGCTGTTGAGGCTGATTGGGTCTTAGTGCACGATGCCGCTCGACCATGTGTAACACGAACTGAGATTGACGCACTCCTTGAAGATATTTTGCTGCATAGCCAAGGTGGCGCTCAGGAAGGCGGATTATTAGCCTTGCCAATTACCGATACAGTGAAATGCAGCGAGGTGTGCTCTGGAGCGGCACAGGTAGCTCTTACATTAAACCGTGATTCATTATGGCGTGCTTTGACGCCACAAATGTTCCGTCTTGGCGCTTTGTTGCATGCACTGCGTGCTGCGAGTGATGAGGCGCGCATCCCTACCGATGAAGCACAGGCAATGGAATGGCAGGGCGCTAGGCCACGTTTGGTGAACGGTGATTCTAGTAACATTAAAGTCACTACTTTTTCTGATCTGGCTCTTGCTGATAGCATACTCCGCTCTCGTATAGCTCCTGCTCAACTAGGAGGAGCTGTCTTATGATTCGCGTGGGTTCAGGTTTTGATGTGCATGCTTTTGGGCCTGGCGATCATGTACTCTTGGGTGGTGTGCGTATTGCACATACGCACGGCGTGCAGGCCCACTCAGATGGCGATGTTCTTTTGCATGCTTTGTGTGATGCGCTGCTTGGCGCCGCTGGCATAGGTGATATTGGGCAGTATTTCCCTGATACCGATCCGCAGTGGCGCGGTACAGCGAGCTCTGTTTTTGTCCATGCGGTGATTGTTATGCTGGAGACGGCAGGTTACCACATTGTAAATGTAGATATGACTGTGCTTTCAGAGGCTCCAAGACTTACCGCTCATCGCTTGGCAATTCAAGAAAGAGTTGCGAGCTTGCTCAAGGTGCAATCAAACACAGTAAATATTAAAGCGACCACTACAGAGAGATTAGGTTTCTTAGGTCGTCAAGAAGGATTAGCTGCTATGGTCAGCGTGTTGATCGAGTCCCATTGAGTTACGCGATATGGCGCAAGCTCGCCCTGGATCCGCCGCGCGTGGAAGAACCGCCCGCCGGTAGCGCCACTATCCGCAGTCTTCCTGAAGATTTTCAAGTCGATGAAGAGCTTGGTTTTATCCCTTCGGGTAAAGGCGAGCATGTGTTGCTACGCGTGCGTAAACGAGAAGCGAATACCCCTTGGGTAGCGCGTGAATTAGCCCGTATCGGGGGCGTACGAACCTCTGATGTAGGTTTTGCAGGGCTTAAAGATAGGAGGGCCGTAACAACGCAATGGTTTACTGTTCCGGCGAGGAGCAAAACTGCTGCAGATTGGTTGGGTCTTTGCGGTGAGGGCTATGAAGTGATTGAAGCTCAGGCACATCATCGCAAATTGCCGCGCGGTGCATTGTCTGGCAATAGGTTTCGTATTGTGCTGCGTAATTTTAAGGGAGACAGACAGTTATTCGAGCGTCGTATAGCATCAGTCCGTGTAGAGGGCGTGCCTAATTATTTTGGACCGCAGCGTTTTGGTTATAATCTTTCTAATTTATCTATATTAGAAGATGGGCGTTCGCCGCGCGCGCAGGAATTAAGTTTTGTTCTCTCCGCAGCGCGTAGCTTGATATTTAACGCAGTGCTTGCGGCTCGAGTTAAAGACGGCAGTTGGCATAGTTTAATTCCAGGTGAACGTGCTAATTTGGACGGCACAAATTCACTGTTTGCTGTTGATGCCCTTAATGAAAATATAACAGCACGTTTAGCGTCGCTTGATATACATCCAACTGGACCGATGTGGGGTTTAGGAAAAAGCGTTATTTTTGGCGAGGTTGCTGAGTTAGAAGAATTCATTTCTTTACAGCATATAATCCTGCGTGAGTTGATCGCTAGTGCTGCAGTAGATGCCTCTCGCCGACCATTGCGTATTGCAGTGCGTGATTTATCTTTTCAGTGGTACGCAGACTTTAAAGTTTGCGAGTTATGTTTCTCATTACGCGCCGGTAGTTTTGCGACCTCAGTGCTACGTGAGTTTTTAATCCCTGAGGGATCTCAAGGAGAAGATGATCATGCTTGAAAAAACCCGGCATAGAGAAATTGTTGAATTGTGCTTAGCTAGTCCACCAGTGAATGCATTGGGCGTGAAGCTTATTCAGTCTTTGACTGATGCATTGCAGAGTGCTATGCATGATGATTCTTGCAAAGCTGTAGTTATCTCTGGGCAAAGTGGTATTTTCTCTGCTGGTCTGGATGTGCGGGAGGTTCTTGCTGATCAGCAGAGTCGGTTGGTTTTAGTAAGAGCCTTTATGTTGTTGCAAGAAACACTTGCGCGTTCTATCAAGCCAGTTTTTGCAGCGATCACAGGCCACTGTCCTGCTGGGGGCGCAGTGATTTCCATTCTCTGCGACTACCGTATTATGGCGCAGGGTAATTTCAAGATTGGTTTAAATGAGGTTCAAGTTGGTTTGTATCCAGGGAATACAGTCTATCGTATCTTTGAGCGTCTCGTGGGCGTGCCAAAAGCCGCTGCTTTATTGCCGAGGGGGGTAATGATGGACTCTGCTGCTGCCTTAGCTGTCGGCCTAGTTGATGAAGTCGTAGCTCCTGAGCAAGTTATTGCAAGAACTTTACTGTTTGCAACAGAGTGCCTCGCATTGCCCCAGCAAGCCTATTTACGTACCCGCACTTTAGTGCGCGGTGATTTAGTTCGGCTGTTTAATGAACCGCAGGAAGATTTGGCGGCAATGGTTGCTAATGGTTGGGTGACTGAAGAAACGTTAGTTCATTTGAAAGCAGGCCGAGCGTAACTTTATGTAAATTGCTTATGCAGAATTATTCAACTATGAAGCAGAGCATAGATCGCACCCGTGCCGCCATCGACTTGGCGCGCTGAGCAAAATGCGACAATTAAATCGGTGTGGCGTAAGATTACATTTACTGCTTGTTTAATAACCGGCCCGCGTGGTCCGGATCCTAAACCCTTGCCGTGAATAATGCGTACGCACCGGAATTGTCGTGCAATTGAGCGCGCTAGGAAACTCCGCAGAGCTTGTTTGGCCTCCGGTACGGTTAAGCCATGTAAATCGAGCTCTGATTCTACACGGTAGTAACCGCGGCGCAGTTTGCGGAGTACTCCATCTTGAACTCCAGGGCGACGGAAGGTGAGTTCATCACCGGTTTCCACCTCAAGATCATGAGCAGCGAGTGAAAGGCTTTCTTTCAGTACCTGCCGCTCTTCAAACCGGCGAAAGCGCGCTTTGGGCGCAGGTTTAGGGCGCCCGACTGCTCGTGGCTCATGGGTAATAGGCAAGACATCACGGACCGCTTCACGGAATACACCGCTTTCATGATCGGGCAGTTTACGCATCGTGCTACCTCCAGCTAAGCGGTTTAAGTATATTGGGGCGTGAAAATTTTAATCAGTAATGATGATGGGTACCGTGCACGCGGAATTATTGCCTTGTATGGGGCGCTTAAGGGACTAGGGCAATTGACTATGGTCGCACCTGATCGTAACAAGAGCGGTGCGAGTAATTCACTAACTCTTGATACTCCTCTGCGCGTGACTGAGGTAGAGCCTGGCTCTTATTATGTGACTGGTACCCCAGCTGATTGTGTACATTTAGCTATTTCTGGTTTGTTTAATTTTGAGCATGATATGGTTGTCTCAGGTATTAATGATGGAGAGAATATGGGCGATGATGTCCTATATTCTGGTACTGTAGCTGCTGCTGTTGAAGGTCGCTTTTTAGGTTTACCCACACTTGCGATGTCTTTGCAGCGTCCAGTGCAGGGGGAGGCGGATTACCGCGCTGCTGCGGAAGTTGCTCGTCTTTTAGTGCAACGTTTAATCGAGAAGCCCTTGGACCGAAACATGATCTTAAACGTTAACGTGCCTCATTTACCTTTTGCACAGTTAGCTGGTTTTGTTACAACGCGGCTTGGTAATCGGCATCGCGCTGAAAAAATTTCTTCCTTAAGCGATCCGCGAGGTCATCCAGTGTATTGGGTCGGACCTGCTGGGGGCTTTAAAGATGGTGGTCCTGGAACTGATTTTCACGCGGTAGCTACGGGCTATGTCTCGGTCACTCCACTGCAAGTAGATGCAACGAATCATGCGGCACTTAAACCTTTGCAGCATTGGCTTGATGGTATTAAAACTGCGCCATGAGTGAAGCTCGTTTTGCGGGTATTGGCATGACCTCCGCACGTACGCGCGAGCGTCTGATTCAAAGACTAATTGAACAAGGCATTAAAAACTCTGAAGTACTGGAGCGTATTCGCAGTGTACCGCGGCATATTTTTATTGATGAAGCGCTTGCTAGTCGCGCCTATGAAGATACCGCCCTGCCGATTGGGTTTGGCCAGACTATTTCCCAGCCTTTCATGGTCGCATATATGACCGAAGTATTGCTTGAGGCGGGGCCATTATATAACGTGCTGGAGATTGGCACTGGCTGCGGTTATCAAAGTGCGGTGCTGTCAGGTTTGGTTTCTAATATCCACACTATTGAGCGTATTGAATCTTTATTTATAGCCGCTAAGCGGCGGCTTAAAGAAATGGGTGTTCAAAATATTAGCTTTCGGCATGGTGATGGTTATGAAGGTTGGCGCGCAAAAGGACCGTATAACGGTATTATTGTCACAGCGGCGCCGGTTGAGGTTCCGCCGACTTTATTGTCGCAATTAGCGATGGGTGGGCGCTTAATCATGCCGGTGGGTGTAGATGGTGCTCAGCAACTTATTTTATACACGCGTAATGAGCAAGGCTTGCAAGATAAAATTTTAGGTCCCGCTGCATTTGTGCCGCTACAAGCGGGGGTGCTTTAGGGAAACAATAGCCCCAGCACTTCGCGTCCATCCTGCATTAGAACATTGTATGTGCGGCAAGCGGCACCTAACTCCATTACCTCGACACCTATATTTCGTTCGGTAAACCAGCCTCGCTGTGTGGCGCTAAGAAAGGTTTGCCCCCCCACCCAACCTATGATGACCACTTCAGGATTGGTGGCGAAAATATCTTCAAGGTCATTTTCTAATATATCTTGTGGACGCATAACTCTGAAGTTTTGTCGCAAGGTTTGTGCGTTTAGCCAAAACGACCCCTTTAAAGTTTGCTCCCCTAGGGTAATTTCACCTGCGCTATAGCGACGAATCAGTTGAATAGAGCCAGTATTTGTAACGTTGAGCTTCATGCTTCGATACCATACGCGATGTGCAGGAACTCGTGCTTATTTGGCCTGATATTCATTTTGAAAAGGCAGTAGTGGCTGACTCGCTAGGCCAGTACGATGCCCCACGCTTGCGTTTCTCTAAAGCCGAATATTTACCTACTGGCTGGCTAGGTTTGGTGGCGTATAGGCTTGGTTTGCCACAATTGGCAGTTGCTAACCCTGCTGCATTGCTCGCTTCGATGCTTGGAATTCAGGGTAGCGCCTGGATTGCAACTCCTTTGCAATTTATGGCGGGTCTGCAAACTGTACATCTGCCGCAGAATGGTATTTTATGCTTAGAAGAAGCAGAGCGCGCTGAATTAGTGCATTCGTTTGAGTATGTCTTCGGCGCTACTACTCAGCGTCTACGTCTTCAGTCGGTAGCAGCAGATACTTTTATATTGACGGGGCTCGAAGCTGATTTAGCTATCACCGTAGATCCCTCTCGCGTCTTGGGTCGCAATATAGAGTCAGCGCTGCCATTTGGTGAAACTAGTGGTTGTGTACGCGCGTTACTTTCTGAAATTGAAATGTGGCTTCATGGCCAGCCTCTCAATTTAAAACGCGAAGCACAAGGACTGCCTCGTATTAGCTCACTTTGGCTTTGGGGTGGTGGTGCGGCTAGTTATGTACGTTACGTAGTGGCGTCACCCCAAGCACCAACAGAAAAATTAATTGGTCTTTTGCCGCCATTATTTTATGGTGATGATTCTCTACTTAGCGCCTTATGTTATTTGGGAGGCGCTGAGCGTAGACCTTTGTCACACACTAAATGCCTGAATGAACTTTTAGAGAGTTCTACATCTGCAGTGTGTTACGTAGCTCCCTTTGATCATGAATTTTTTACGATCCTGCTGGCAAGTTTGCAGAAGGGTGATTTTAAAACGCTGACTGTCGTCGCTAATGATCATAAGGTACAAATTTCACGACGTGATTCCTGGTATTTTTGGCGTCAAAAAAATGATATTTTTAAAGCATTATCTTGAGTATTCTTCTATGAAATTGAAAATAATTCGACGTAGTTATACGCATGCGCAGCTAGAAAATTTAAATTTTTTTAATTCACTTTTAGCTCGTTTGTATGCTGCACGTGGTATTGCGAGTCCGGATGAATTAAATCATAAACTAGAATCTTTGCTTCCTGTGAGCACGCTCGATGGAATCCATGCAGCAGTCGACTTATTAATCGCCCATCGTCAGCGGCAGTCGCGAATTCTTATAGTTGGTGATTTTGATGCTGATGGCGCTACTAGTACTGCCTTGATTGTTAGGGCATTACGTGCTTGGGGCTATGAAAATGTTGATTTTTTAGTGCCGAATCGATTTGAATATGGTTATGGCCTGACACCTGAAATCGTTATGCTTGCCCGTCAGCGTGAACCACAATTAATTATTACTGTGGATAATGGAATCTCCAGTCTTAGTGGCGTTGCGGCCGCACGTAACTTAGGCATTGATGTATTAGTAACAGATCACCATTTGGCTGGAGCTGAACTGCCCAACGCCAATGTTATTGTGAACCCTAATATGCCGGGGTCTAGTTTTGGTTCCCGATCCTTGGCGGGTGTCGGAGTGGCTTTTTATGTAATGGTGGCTCTGTATCGCTCGCTTAATGATAAAACGTTGACCAACCCTGCTACTTGGCTTGACTTAGTAGCCTTAGGGACGGTCGCAGATGTGGTGCCCCTAGACAATAATAATCGTGTGCTAATTGCGCAGGGGTTGGAGCGAATTCGTGCTGGCCGTTGTACGCCAGGACTGCGTGCCTTGCTGGAAATAGGTGGTCGTAACATCCAAACGGTTATTGCCTCCGATTTAGGTTTTGCCGCAGGGCCTAGGCTGAATGCCGCAGGGCGACTCGATGACATGTCAATTGGGATAAGCTGTCTTCTTGCAGATAATGCCTCTGAAGCCAATAATATTGCTGCACGATTAGATCAGCTCAATCTTGAGCGACGAGCCATTGAAGCAACCATGCAAGATCAAGCTTTAGCAGCTGTACAGCACCTCGAAGCCTTTGGCGTAGGTGGCGCACAGAATAGATATGGCGTCTGTCTCTACGATCCGTCTTGGCACCAAGGGGTTGTCGGCTTAGTAGCGGGGCGCTTGAAAGAGAAGCTGCGCCGCCCTGTGATTGCTTTTGCAGATGGAAATGACGGGGAGTTGCGCGGATCTGCGCGCTCGGTCAATGGTGTACATGTGCGCGATTTGCTGCAGGCGATCGCTGCGCGCCGCCCAGGATTACTAATTCGCTTTGGCGGCCATGCCATGGCGGCTGGCTTAAGTCTACGCGCAATTAGCTTGGATGAGTTTGCCCGCGAATTTGATGATGAAGTTGCGCATTGGCAGCAAGGCGGGTCGCTCGCGGATTGTATTGAAACCGATGGCGAGTTGAGGTCCTCTGAAATTTCCTTAGATACCGCGCAGTTACTCCGCGGTGCTGGACCTTGGGGGCAGGCTTTTCCTGAGCCGCAGTTCGATCAAGTGTTTAATATTAAGAGCACACGAGTAGTAGGCGAGCGTCACTTGAAAATGTGGGTAGAACTCGAAGGTGAGCCGGGTCGTTTCGATGCGATTGCATTTAATTTTTTCCAAGGCGGTGATGTCCAGTCTAAGATCCCCGAGCGAGCACGGTTAGTTTATCGCCTTGATATTAACGAATACGGTGGCGAGAGACGTTTGCAATTAATTATTGATCAGGTGCTTGCAGAGCATCTTTCATAGGACATGGTAGAATAGCTTTATGATTGAATTAGGTATGCTGAAGCGCTCTCTTGCCGATCTTAAGGAGCGCGTTAACTCCTTAAGGGGGTTTCTTTGAATATGACAACAAGTGTGAGCGTCTCGAAGAAGTCAGCGGCGAATTAGAAGACTCTGCGATTTGGCAAAAGCCAGATAAAGCGCAGGAACTTGGCCGAGAGCGCGCTCGTTTGGTTGATTCCATTGAGAGAATTGATCGCGCTACCAGCGCCGTGGCTGATTCAATAGAGCTTCTCGCACTAGCCGAAGCCGATGATGACGAAGTCACTGCAATTGAAATTGAGCGCGATCTGCCCCAAGTTGAAGCACGGGTACGCGACATAGAGCTTCAGCGCATGTTTAGTGGGCAAATGGATTCACACAATGCTTATCTGGATATCCAAGCTGGAGCAGGTGGTACTGAGGCCCAAGACTGGGCACAGATGATTTTACGTATGTATTTGAAATGGGCGGCCAGTCGTGGTTTCTCTGCTGAGGTCATTGATTCCAATTCCGGTGAAGTCGCTGGCATGAAAAGTGCAACAATTGAAATTAAAGGTGACCATGCCTACGGCTGGCTACGAACTGAAACTGGCGTGCACCGCTTAGTCCGTAAATCGCCTTTTGATTCAGGCAACCGACGACACACCTCCTTTGCTTCGGTCTTTGTCTCTCCAGAAATTGATGAGGATATTAATATTGATCTAAATCCGGCGGATATTGAAATGGATGTCTATCGCTCCAGTGGGGCCGGAGGTCAGCACGTTAATAAAACTGAATCTGCTGTACGTTTGCGCCATCTTCCTACCGGTTTAGTAGTAGCCTGTCAGAATGAGCGTAGTCAGCACAAGAATCGCGCCACTGCCATGAAAATGCTCAAAGCTAAAATGTATGAGCTTGAGGTTAATAAGCGTAATGCGGCTGCTAAAGTGCTTGAAGATTCCAAGTCGGATGTAAGCTGGGGAAATCAAATTCGCTCCTATGTCCTGGATCAGTCACGCATTAAAGATTTGCGCACTAACGTTGAAGTAGGTAACACTCAGTCTGTGCTCGATGGCGGGCTAGATATTTTTCTAGAAGCTTCTTTGAAGGCGGGTCTGTGAGCGAAATTCCGGTAGACGAAAATAAACTCATCGCCGAACGGCGCGTTAAGTTACAGCAATTGCGGGCTAGTGGGGAACCTGTCTTTCCTAATGATTTTCGGCGAGATACTTTCGCTGATGAACTGCATGCAAAATATAATCAACTAGAGAGCGCCGTACTTGAGATAAAGGCTGTGCGTGTGCGCATTGCGGGAAGAATGATGCTGCGGCGCATCATGGGCAAAGCTAGTTTTGCTAAGCTAAAAGATTCTTCAGGTAGTATTCAAATATTTTTGACTTACGATGCCTTAGGCGAGAGCTACGATGCATTTAAAATTTTTGACAGCGGCGATATTTTGGGTGTCGAAGGCGTCCTGTTTAAAACCAAGACTGGCGAGCTATCGGTAAGGGTAGATATGCTACGTTTGTTGGTTAAATCTTTAAGGCCATTGCCAGATAAATGGCATGGACTTTCAGATACTGAGGTTCGTTATCGTCAGCGCTATGTCGATTTAATCATGAATGATAGTGCGCGGTCAGTATTTGTTAAGCGTACGCGTTTGGTAAGTTTTCTACGCAGCATGCTCGACTCTTTGGGTTTTATGGAGGTAGAAACTCCAATGATGCAGCCTATTCCTGGGGGTGCTACAGCACGACCTTTTGTAACTCATCATAATGCTCTAGATATGAAGATGTATTTACGTATT
>SHZO01000025.1 GCA_009692285.1 Gammaproteobacteria bacterium
CTAACCAACTGAGCTACCTTTCCAAGGGCACGAATTTTGGATGTGGCTCTGAAGACTGTCAAGACAGTAAAGCTTAGAGACGTGTCAACCAGTGGTGCGTATCAGAGGCTTCGCCTTGTTGTACTGCAACTAGCGCTGAGCGCAAGCGGCGTGTTTCTACACCGACCTCGCCTGTACCTACTTTATATTTACGACCTCCATGCACTAGGGTACCCACACCTGCAAGTACAGCAGCCGTACCGGCGAGCGCAGCTTCACCAGTTTGCACCCACTCAAGCATCTCCTGAATACCAAAAACCCGTTCTTCAACGGAGTATCCCATGTCGCTAGCTAAAACAAGCAAAGAATCTCGAGTGACACCATGCAGAAAACTATTATCTAAACTTCGCGTAAGTAATCGCCCCTTACGTAGCAAAATAAAATTTGCCGCCCCTGTTTCTTGAACATTTCCGTCTGGACAAAACAGTACTTGGTCTACATCGTACTCTCGGCGTGCCACCAGAGTCGGGCCCATAGCAGCAGCATAGTTACCTCCAGTCTTTGCTATGCCTAGATGCTGTGCACAGCGCTGTATGTGCTCCTCAACCAATATTTTTAAGGGGTTCATTCCCACAGTAAAATAATCCCAAACAGGACTAGCTAAAATAATTAGCGATGCTTCAGTAGAAGGTGTGGCCGCAGCACCAATATTAGCCATTGTTCCAATAAGCAAAGGTCGGATATACAAAGCACCGGGGGCTTCAGGGACTATATTTCGCACAAGATCGATGAGCGTCATGATCATTTGCTGTAATTGCAGCGGATCAGGTGCAGGTAGAACTAATAGGCGTGCGCTTTGTTGCATACGCGCAAGGTGCTTTTCCATTCTAAAAATATTGATAGAGCCATCAGGGTGACGATAAGCCTTAAACCCCTCAAAACATTCACTTCCATAATGCAAAACATGTGCCGCAGGATGGATTTCAATTGGGCCAGTTTTACGAAACTCAGCCACACTCCAAGAACCATCATAAAAGTGTGCTATAGCCATCGTATCGGCAAGCACACTGCCGAATGGCGCATTTTTATTTACCATACGTCTATATTGCCTCACAATGTTATTCTGTGCGAGCCCTCTTAAGACTACACCATTCATAATCACGAGCCTTTTTATAAAGAAATGAGCATGTATATACCTACTGGCCCCGCCAGACCTACGCTAGCCTCTTTAGAGGAATTCTGGAATCAAGCGCGTATTGCAAATCCAGGCATCGGACTTAATAGCGACTCGATTCATATGGCCTATCAAGTTCGTTGGATAGGTTTAGATGCCCCCACTACCCAACAAATATTCGAACTAATTCGTAGCGGCGATAAAATCGGCACCTTCACACTCCCATGGATCATTGAACAAACGAACCAAGCCACGCCGATGGTCGGTGCATACATTATTTTAATTAACTTTGATGGCACACCAACTCAATTAGTGAGAATGAAAAAAATTTATGAAGTTTCTTTTGGAAAAATTACCGCTAAAGATACTGCCATAGATGGCTCACCCGTGCGTGATCTGGCCATTTGGAAACCATTACACACTGCATACTGGGGTGCATTATTAAAACCCTTCAATTTAACAGTAACTGAAGAAATGCCCGTCTTGGTTGAAATATTTGAATTATTATTTGATCGCTCTTAAAGTTCTATTAGTTCCTGTATTATTAGGAGCAGTCACACTCGCAGGACGGCGATGGGGTCAAAGTGTGGCAGGTTGGTTAGGTAGCTTCCCCATTGTCGCCGGACCTATACTGCTCATCCTAACCTTCGAGAATGGAAACTCCTTTGGTGCCCGCGCCGCACAAATGTCATTAGCTGGTATTGCCGCAGCGATGCTTTTTTACGTGGTGTATGCCCGATTAGCGATGCACTTAAATTGGTTGGTAACATTAATTACTGCTCTGGCAGCATGGTTGATCGCAGTACTCGCATTGCAAGTATTACCACAGACATTAGGCGTCTCCGCGATACTCGCACTTCTAACACTAATATTTGGACCATGCTGCATGGCAATGCCAAATAAGATAGACCTTAAAATTACACCTCATCCATTAGAATTACCTGCGCGTATGATCATGGGCGCATTAGTTACTTTGTGCACTAGCGCACTGGGAACAACCCAAGGAGCCGATATAGCCGGTTATGCAGCACTATTCCCAAGCGTAGGCGCAGTATTGGCGACATTTAGTCATCGCGGTTCTGGTGGTGAAAATTCTGCTCGGGTGCTCTTATTGGGCATGACACAGGGCATGTGGTCGGTCGGTAGCTTCTGCTTAGCGCTAACTTTACTACTACCTACATGGCCACTCTGGGGTGCTGCACTCAGCGCTACTAGCGCAGCAATTCTGACGCATTCAATAACCGATCCTCGCCGCCGAGCAATACCACCACTCCAAGCAATAAGAAAATAGTAGTGGCCAAGTTGCGAATGAAACGTATTATTATTTTTTTACCCAACCTCAGCAATGATTTCAGCTGGAATATTTGCGAGCATTATTCAGAAAGTCCTCCCCGCAACTACTGCTAAAATTGAGGGGTATTTTACAGCTAGCGCCACAGTTGAAAATTGTATTTTATCACTAATTTCAGAGATAAAAATTACCTAAGATAATTGGAACAGGTTTTTCAATATCTAGCGGCGAGGGAATAAAACCAAAAAATCTGTTTTATGACAAATTTTAGCCATAGTTGCCGTGCTGCTAGAGACAAAAAATGCTTCTATATTAAACATTAAATCGAAAGTGCATTACATCACCTTCTTGGACAATATATTCTTTACCTTCTAAACGTAGCTTTCCTGCCTCTTTGGCACCCTGCTCCCCCTTTAAAGAAATAAAATCTTTATAGGCAATAACTTCAGCACGAATAAAGCCACGTTCAAAATCAGTATGAATTACCCCAGCTGCTTGAGGAGCTGTAGCGCCTTGCTTTACTGTCCAGGCACGGACTTCTTTTACGCCAGCTGTAAAATAAGTTTGCAATCCAAGCAACGCATAGCCAGCACGGATCACGCGATTAAGGCCTGGCTCTTCTTGGCCTATTTCCTTAAGAAATTCTAATCTGTCGGATTCTTCCAATTGTGCAATTTCAGCTTCGATCGAAGCGCATACGGCTACCACTTGCGCTCCTTCAAAGGAGGCGTATTGAGCTACCACATCTAAGAAAGGGTTATCTTTAAATCCTGTCTCTTGTACATTAGCCACATACAACACCGGCTTATAGGTCATCAATTGTAGCCCCTTGACAATTGGGAGCTCAAATTCATCGTAATCTAAAGCCCGGGCAGGCTTACCCTCATTTAGAGCATCACGCACTCGACGTGTTAAATCACGCGTGCGGATAGCTTCTTTATCTTGCGTCTTAGCAGCTTTTTCAGCGCGGTGAAATGCTTTCTCTATGGTTTCTAAGTCTGCAAGCGCGAGCTCTGTATTGATAATCTCAATATCTGAGAGTGGATCAATTCGCCCTGCCACATGCACGATATCATCGTTAACAAAACAACGCACCACATGAGTAATAGCATCGACTTCGCGAATATTTGCTAAAAATTTATTACCTAAGCCTTCGCCCGTAGAGGCGCCTTTCACAATCCCAGCTATATCTACAAATTCGACTGTTGTTGGCAGAGTGCGCTCAGGATGAACAATTAAACCGAGCGCCTCAAGACGCAGGTCTGGGACCGGAACGATCCCTACATTAGGATCAATCGTACAGAATGGATAATTTTCTGCAGCGATCATTGAACGCGTTAGCGCGTTAAAGAGCGTGGACTTACCCACATTTGGAAGGCCCACAATGCCACACTTGATACCCATTAAAATTTCGTCCTTTGATGCAATTGGTTCATAGCCTTCTCATGCCCTTGTTGAAGCAATAACGGCAACAAATCCGCAGCCGAGTTAACCGCTTCATTAATCAGCACTTCATCACTAGCTGAGGCGCACTGCAGTACATAGTCAAGCACTAGGTCTTTGTGCCCAGGATGACCAATACCTAAACGTAAACGCCAAAAATCTGCGCCCAAGGTAGCAATAGTGTCGCGCAAACCGTTATGCCCACCATGACCACCGGCAAGTTTCAATCTAGCAAAACCGACTTCTAGATCTAAATCGTCGTGCACAATTAGAATCTGTGCTGGTGTGATTCTATAAAAACTGCAAAGTGATAAAATTGATGCGCCACTTCGATTCACGAAGGTGGTCGGCTTCAACAACCATAACACATCCTCGTTTATACGCAGCGCTGCGATCTCCCCCTGATACTTAGACTCTGCTCGAAATATTCCACCATGCCGTTTGGAGATCTCATCAACAAACCAATAACCAACATTGTGTCTAGTCCTGACGTATTTCTCGCCAGGATTTCCAAGTCCAACGATGAGTTTTAAAGGCAACCCTGACAAACGACTCGCCCTCCTGAAAAAAAAGAGGTCGCCCCAAAAGGCGACCTCCCCTTAGATACTCGCCAAAGCAATATCCTACTTTTTGCCAGCGTCTTTCTTGCCAGAGTCCTTCTTCGCCGCATCGTCCTTCTTGGCTTCTGCTACAGCCGCTGGAGCAGTAGAGGCAACAGCGATCGTAGCAGCAACAGCAGCATCTGGCTCTTCAGCACGTGGGCTGTGAATAGACACTACAACCTGATCTTTGTTATGTATCAATGCAGTGGAAGTAACACCTGGGGGTAACTCAATATCGGAAATCTTCTTAGTCTGATTTAGCGTCATTTGCGAGAGATCTAGAATTATCTCTTCCGGCAAATCTTTAGGTAGGCATGACACTTCGATATCAGTTAAACGATGAGATATCACACCACCTTGAGACTTAACGCCAGGGGAAGCAGATTCACCTTTAAAGTGAATTGGTAGGTGAATGCGAATTTTTTCATCGGCTGAAACGCGTTGTAGATCAAGATGAAGCACTTGGTTTTTTGCTGGATGCATCTGCAGATCTTTGACGATTGCAGCCTGCATCTCAGCGCCTACCTTTAGACCAATGATCGTCGAGTAAAATTTCTCGTTACCAATCAATGTTACTAATTTTTCATGGTTGAGCGAGAGCATCCGCGGGGCGTGCTTCCCTCCGTAAAGTATGGCTGGAACGCGCCCAGCATGACGTAAGCGGCGGCTCGCACCTTTGCCTTCATCAGTGCGAAGCTCCCCAGCTAATTCAAAAGAAATATTCATAATTCCAAGACTCCTAAAGGTTTATGTCATTCCGTTCCGCGACCTGAACGGACTCAATCGACGTATAACGAACTCACAGATTCTTCATCCCTGATTCGACGTATCGTCTCGCCAAGCAAACCGGCAACTGAAAGCTGCCGAATTCGCCCGCATTTTTTAGCCTCTACACTCAAGGGAATGGTATCGGTTACCACCAGTTGATCGAGAGCTGAAGTAGAAATTCTTTCGAGTGCGGCACCCGATAAAAGTGGATGAGTAATATAAGCCACTACCTTTACAGCACCCTCATCTTTAAGAGCCTGAGCTGCCAAACAAAGCGTACCGGCCGTATCAATCATGTCATCGATCAATATACAAACCTTGCCTTTAACTTCACCAATAATATTCATGACTTTTGATTCATTCGCACGCGGTCTGCGCTTGTCAATGATAGCAAGATCGGCATCGTCAAGACGTTTAGCCAATGCCCGAGCGCGCACAACACCGCCAACATCAGGAGATACGACGATCATGTTCTGGTAGCCTTGTTGCCACGCATCACCTAGCAATACTGGCGAGGCGTAGACGTTATCCACCGGAATATCAAAGAAACCTTGTATTTGCTCAGCATGCAGATCGACCGTTAGCATACGGTCAATACCCGATTCCATCATCATGTTCGCAACTAACTTTGCGGAAATTGCAGACCGAGTGGCGCGGGGCCTGCGGTCTTGGCGTGAGTATCCCATGTATGGGACGACAGCAGTAATGCTCGCAGCGGAACCACGCCGGCAAGCATCAGCCATAATTAAAAGCTCCATAAGACTGTCGTTGACTGGCGGGCACGTGGGTTGAACTAGAAAAACATCGCGGCCACGGACATTTTCGATTAATTCAACGTTAACCTCACCATCACTGAAACGACCCACAACTGCGCGCCCAAGAGGAACGGTAAGATGTCGCGCAATAGCCTGTGCCAACGCAGGATTTGCGTTACCCGTAAACAAGGCCATTGTCTGGCTATCCAAGCGCATCTCCAAATTAATAAGACAAAAATATAAATCGAATAAGAGCGCGCTAAGTGGCTGGGGTGGAAGGATTCGAACCTCCGAATGGCGGGATCAAAACCCGCTGCCTTACCACTTGGCGACACCCCAGCAGTTCATGCGATGTCTAAAAACTTCTCAAGTCGCATACGCAAAGGCGATACCGACAAACCTCGGGCCACCCACGCGCGCCAAATATCAGGCACTTGCTCAGCGACACTCTGCGCCTCAGCATTGGTCTCAAAACTCATAAAGAGACATGAGCCCGTACCGGTCAAACGCGCAACACCAAAACCTGAGAGCCAATCAAAGGCTTCGGCAACTTCTGGAAAGCGTGCACGAACCACAGGTTCACAGTCATTACGGCCACCCGATGCAAGCAGGGAGGGTATTGTGAGGATGTGAGAATTTCGTGTCAATTCAGAAGCCTGGAATATAGTGCTCGTTGGGATTGAAACCCTCGGATGAAGCACTAGAAAGCTTCGCCTAGGCAAGTCTAGTGGGGTTAGAAGCTCGCCAATCCCCTCCCCTAAGCTTGAGAAGCCACGCACAAATAGAGGTACATCAGCTCCAAGCGTGAGACCAATTGCACTTAGAGCATCCTCTGAGAGTCCAAGGCCCCAGAGCTGATTCAAGACGCACAAGGTAGTGGCGGCATCCGAACTACCTCCGCCTAATCCACTCCCGATCGGGATATTTTTGCGAATGCGAATTCGCACTCCGATCCCTTCGATCTTCGCCCTGCCACTAGCCTTTCGTAAAGCCAAAGCTGCTCGCACACAGAGATCATTTTCAGGAGCCACAGTAGCTAACTCACCTGGGAAAGCCGCAGCATCATCAACCCTTAAGACACTTCCTGAAGATTCAAGCTCAAATGCAAGCTCATCTTGTAAGTCTATAATTTGAAATATAGTTTGCAGCTCATGGTAACCATCTACACGAACCCCAGTGATATGCAAACATAGATTTAATTTAGCTGGCGCCGGCCACCATTGTAGGCTCTCTAAACTCATGGGACCTGCCAGTGGCTAATAACGAGCCTCAGCTTAAAACTGTCTCGTAGCACTTCTAAACGGCTCGGCAAATTAATACCATTAGTTGTTCGATAGTTACTAAAGGATACCACCCAACCTAGCTGATTTAGAGCTATTAAATGCATTGCATTAACTGCCAGAGTTTCTTCGCTCGGCAACTGAGGGTCTGGAACACCCAAAACCCAATAGCGTAGCGAAGCGAGTGGCAAAGCTATACCAAGTTGCCGCTCAAGTTGGTCTTGACCCTCTACTAAACCACTTTTTTGAATATTAATTTGGAAGCTTCCTAATCCTAAGGGGCCTTCCAACTCTATATGAGAACCATCAGACCGTTGAACCCATTGCAAGCCCCCTGAAAATCCTTCTTCGCTCGCAATAACAGCCACACGCCCCTGAAACTCAAAACGCTTTATACCTTGTAGAGTAACCCGGCGCGAAGACCAATCTGTATTTGACAACTTATCGGATAATTTTGAGGTTGTGACGCAACCAGCCACAATTACACACAAAACCAAACCAAAAACTAAACGCCACACTGAACTCATTTATAGCATGTCTCGAGCAAACTTATTAATGACAGCACGCAAGGATTGCGATTCGGGGGTACTGACCAACGCACGTGTCCAAACCTTACGTGCGCTGCGCTGATCGCCGGAAACCCAAAGTACTTCACCGTAATGAGCTGCTATATCTGCTAAGTGGGTTAAGCGCCACGCTCGCTCTAAAAAAAGTAGTGCACCCTGAGTATCGCCGCGACGAAAACGCACCCAACCCAAACTATCAAGAAAAGCTGCACTATCCGGACGCTGTACGACAGCAGCGCGTATTAGTTTTTCAGCGCGTGGTAATTCTTGATAATGATCGGCCAATGTATATCCCAAAGCGTTCATCACCCATGCATCATCTGGTCGGTGCTGAAGCAGTTTTTCAAGCGCTGTATAAGCCTCGGTTCTGCGCCCTGCACGCTCCAAGAGAATAGCCCTTTGATAAATTAAATGGGGATGTTCCGGATAGCGACTTAAAGCAATATCAATACTTTTAATTGCATCAAGTGAAAAATTAGCTTCTGATAGGGCTTGAGATAATGCAATTTCAATTTCGATAGCGCTGCCACGACGTGCCTGTAATAGCGTTTCAAATAGTTTAATCGCTGCTGCGCGATCACCGCGTGCTAGCAAGATGCGCGCTGCGCGTGCACGTGCAGTGAGACCGCTGCCTGTACTAATAATTTGCTCATAACCGCGCAAAGCTACTTCAGGACGCTTTAAGCGCTCCGCCATAAGTGATAAATAAAATATAGCTTCACCAGCTGTATCCTTACTTTGTAAGCGGCGACTAAAACGGCGCTGAGCTTCTGCTAAATCACCATTACTTAAAGCAAGTAAAGCTAAACGCCGATCGCTTTCTACGGAAAAATCATTATCATTGGTAACATTTTCTAGTTCAGCACGCGCTTCTTCTAGTCGATCCAAACTAATTAAAGTTTCTGAAGTGGCAAAGCGATAATTAGCAGAGTCACTCTGAGCGACTAAACGCGCTTGGGCTAAAGCTGTTTTATCATCACCACGGCCCGCTGCAATAGCGGCAGATAAGCGGACCATAACTGCATCGTTCCCCCCGCCTTTAGTCCGTGCCGTAACGATCAAGCTTTCACAGCCGGCAAGGTCATCAGCAGCTAAAGCTAGCTTAGCGAGCAAACTTAAACTGGCTAATGAAGCTACGCGGCGATCAACAATTTTCCCAAACACCATCCAGGCAGCCGGAGCCTCATCAGCTTCAATAAGTGCTGGCAAAATGTCAGCTAGAGCAAGGTCCAGTTCGACATCTGGCTTGGCTAGTAACTCTGCAAAAATTCGGCGAGCATCATCAATGCGCCAAATTTGAAGGGCGACAGTCCCTACCTGACGTAGCGCTTCTACATTTTCTGGATCTAAGTCATAAAGGCGCTGTGCCGCCTGCCAGGCCGCCGGCAAATGATTGCAGGCTTCAGCTAAGCGCACTGCACGCTGTGCAGTACGTGGGTCACGATCTTCCTGTGCCACCTTCGCATAGCTTTCAGCCCCTGTTTTACAATCGCCGTTAGTATTCTGCGCAATTGCTGGAACTGAGACCCATAGACTGTAACTTGCCAAGCAGGCACACAAATAATTTAAACCACGCATTGGCAAGAGATTATCACGGACTGCACTAGTAAGACTGGGCTTGTCAGTACGAGTCGTAGCCCTGAGAATCGTGATATGTTTAAAGAGTCAATCCGACAACGACTTGAGCGGGGCGCCGAACGTTACGAAGAAGTCGGACGCATGTTGGCTGACCCAAGTATTGATGGTGGATCTAATCAATTTCGTGAATTATCAATGGAATATTCACGTTTAACCCCCCTGAGTCAACAGTATCAATCCTACTACCAGCTCGAGCTTGAATTTATCGCTGCCCAAATTTTAAGTACCGATGCCGATTTGGAAATACGTGCATTAGGCATTGAAGAAACTCTTCGTCTACAAAACGCTCTTCACGCTGCAGAACTTGAACTGCGCAGAATGTTGGTGCCTGTGGATCCCCGCGATACACGAAATATTTATCTCGAAATTCGCGCAGGTACGGGTGGTGACGAAGCTGCTATTTTTGTAGGTGATTTATTAAGAATGTATAGCCGCTACGCTGAACGTCAAGGCTGGCAGTTGGAAACTATTAGCCAGAGTACAGGCGAGCACGGTGGTTATCGCGAAGTGATTTGTCGTGTTCTTGGTCAAAACCCTTTCTCAAAACTGAAATTTGAATCCGGCACACACCGGGTTCAGCGCGTACCAACCACCGAAGCGCAGGGTCGAATTCACACCTCAGCTGTTACAGTTGCAATTTTACCAGAACTTGAAGAAGTTGATAAAATCGATATTAACCCTGCTGACTTGCGTGTCGATACTTTTCGCGCTTCAGGTGCTGGCGGACAGCACGTCAACAAAACAGACTCTGCGATCCGCATCACACATATACCAAGTGGCTTAGTCGTAGAATGCCAAGATGAGCGATCACAGCATAAAAATAGAAGTCGCGCGATGGCCCTGTTGAAATCTAAACTATTAGCGGCAGAACAAGAACGCCGCGATGCTGCACAAGCCAAAGCAAGAAAATTACAAGTTGGAACGGGCGATCGTTCTGAACGCATCCGAACATATAATTTTCCCCAAGGCCGTATCACAGACCACCGCATTAATCTCACTCTTTATCAGTTGGATCAAGTTATGCAAGGGCGGCTAGAAGATCTAATTGAACCGCTGCTGCAAGAACATCAAGCTGAGTTGCTTGCGGAAGAGGACTAAAATTTTTGCTCGCCGCGGCACATCAACGCATCACAGCTTTACTTGCCCCACTAGGACAAGATGCTCCAAATGAAGCTACCTGGCTTATCACTTCATGTTTAAAAATTGATCGTGCGCAATTAATCATCGAACCAGATGCACCTCTCTCAGAAACTGACCTCGAACTGCTGGAGTCTTGGGCGCTACGACGTGCTCAAGGTGAGCCTCTCGCTTATCTTTGTGGTTTACGTGAGTTTTGGTCTTTAGAATTAAGCGTAAATGCCAATGTACTTGTGCCACGCTCTGAAACAGAATTATTAGTTGAACTAGCTTTAGCTCGTGGTGATGTATGTGCCGCGTCCCAAGAAGAACCTATTAAAGTAATAGATCTGGGTACGGGCTCCGGCGCAATCGCACTAGCTCTCAGATATGAACGCCCACATTGGAGAATCAGCGCACTGGATCAATCCGTCGCTGCATTAGAGGTTGCACAGAAAAATGCACGACAACTCAATTTGATACAAATTCAATGGTTACATGGCCACTGGTTCGTGCCTTTAAGGTCTGAACGATTTAATTTAATTGCTTCAAACCCCCCTTATATCGCAGGCGATGACCCCGTACTTGAAGGTGACTCCCTGCGTTTTGAGCCTCGCCTAGCACTCACCCCAGGAAGGGATTCATTAGCGGCGTTGCGTCATATAATTCAAACTTCCCCAAAACATTTGTACCCAGGGGGCATCCTTTTGCTAGAACATGGAACCGGCCAAGGCTCTGCTGTGCGGTCCATGCTTGTGGATCAGGGTTTCTCTGACGTAGGCTCACACTCCGACCTTGCAGGTCACGACCGCGTAAGTGAGGGACGATTTACTTAATTTTATACTTCCATTTATTTAGTAGGAATTACTCATGCTCCTCGTTAATACTTCATTAGGCAGCTTTACCATCGAACTTTTCGAAAAAGAAGCCCCAATCTCTACCACAAACTTTATGCACTATGTTACTGAGAAATTTTTTGACGGAACTATCTTTCATAGAATTATGCCTGGTTTTGTGATTCAAGGAGGTGGCATGCTCCCTGGTATGAAACAGAAAACCACTCACCCTCCAATCCATAATGAGGCAACTAATGGCTTGGAAAATTTACGTGGCACCCTCTCGATGGCTCGCACAAACGATATTCACAGTGCAACCTCGCAATTTTTTGTGAATCTCTCTGATAATGACTTTTTGAATCATTCCTCTGGGCAATATGGTTACGCAGTATTTGGCCGCGTATTAAAAGGGATGGATATTGTAGATACTATTGCCGGCGTACCAACCACTCGTAACAAAGGACATTCCGACTGCCCTGTCGAAGACGTGGTTTTGACCTCAGTTAGCCTTATAGAGCCAAGTCACTAATGCAACAGGGCGTCTTACGCCGCATTGGCTCCCTATTGCTGCGCATTAGCCTGTTCGCAATTGGAAGCAGCATAGTAATAGTCTTGCTACTACGCTGGATACCACCTTGGAGTTCAGCTTTTATGGTTACTGCACATGTAAATGCCGTTATGCACGCAGAATTTAGTTACCACACACGCTATAACTGGGTGGAGCTAGAGCGTATCTCACCGCACGCAGCAATCGCAGTCATTGCTTCTGAGGATCAACAATTTCCATTCCATGCCGGATTTGATTTTAAAGCTATACGCAAAGCTATCCGCCATAATGCCAAAAATCGTAAGGTTCGTGGCGCTAGCACTATCTCTCAACAAGTCGCTAAAAATTTATTTCTATGGTCTGGACACAGTTGGGTACGCAAGGGTCTGGAGGTCTGGCTCACGGTGCTTATTGAGGCTCTGTGGCCAAAAGAGCGTATCTTAGAGGTATATCTAAATATTGCTCAGTTTGGCAAGGGTATATATGGCATACAGGCTGCAGCACAAAGTTTTTTTCATAAAGACGCAGCACGCCTCACTCGGCGTGAAGCTGCGCTGCTAGCAGCCACACTACCAAACCCAAAAATTATGCGGGCTAATGCTCCTTCTACATACGTCCTAAGGAGTAGTGCCCGCATTATGGGACAAATGCGTGCCCTGGGGGGTGTGTCATATCTGCAGCAACTAGATGACGCAGATCCAACAATTAGTCGCTAAGTGCAAAATATCTTAACTGCGTTCGTATCCTAAATTGGGTCCGAGCCAACGCTCAATATCCTCGATAGGCTCACCTTTTCGCTTTGCATAATCTTCTATTTGGTCACGACTAATTTTACCTATCGCAAAATAATGAGATTCAGGATGACTTATATACCAACCACTCACCGCAGCGGTCGGATACATAGCATAACTCTCCGTAAGCCTTAAACCGATTTTTCGCTCAACATCCAACAAACTCCAGATTTTTTCTTTCTCAGTATGATCTGGGCAAGCAGGGTAACCCGGTGCAGGACGGATTCCGCGGTATTCCTCACGAATCAACTGATGATTGGTCAATTGCTCTAAGCCAACATAGCCCCAAAATTCGCGTCGCGTGCGTTCATGAAAATGCTCAGTCGCAGCTTCCGCAAAACGATCTGCAAGGGCCTTAAGCATTATGCTGGAATAATCATCATGATCTGCTTCGAAACGCGCAATATGCGCTTCAATTCCAATACCAGCATTCACCGCAAAAGCACCCATGTAATCCGGTACTCCAGCATCTACGGGAGCCACATAATCCGAAAGACATTCGTGAAAATGGCCAGCAGGCTTGCCTTTTTGCTGCCGCAAATGGTGCAGCGTCATCAAGATCTCACGCCTATCTTCGCCAGCATAAAGGACGATATCATCTCCATTAGAATTAGCAGGAAAAATTCCGAGGACCACCCGGACTTCGAGCCAATTCTCTGCAATCAACTGTTTAAGCATGCGACGAGCATCCGAATAGAGATTACTCGCAGCCTCGCCCACCACAGAATCCGTCAATATATCAGGAAATTTACCAGCAAATTCCCATGCATTAAAAAATGGCATCCAATCGATATAATCGATTAACACTTCTAAAGGGTAACGAACAAATACCTGTACACCTGGTCTTAGTGGCGCTACTGGTCGATACTCACTCCAATTAATGCGTTTTCGATTATCACGTGCTGCAGCAATCGTAAACTCAGGTTGCTTAACAGTTTTCGCAGCGTGCTGCTCACGCCTACGTTGATGTTCTAGTCCAATGTTTTCAACAAAAGTGGCTCGTGTAGATTCTGTAACTAAAGATTGACATACACCAACTGCTCGAGAGGCATCTTTAACATAGATGACAGGCTGATGATATTGTGGCGCAATTTTTACAGAAGTATGCGCTGGTGAAGTAGTTGCGCCCCCAATTAATAAGGGGACAACAAAACCCTGCCGCTGCATCTCACGCGCAACATTTACCATCTCATCTAAAGAAGGCGTAATTAAGCCGGACAGACCAATCATTGTTGCATTTTCGCGGCGCGCAACATCTAGTATTTTCTCTGTCGAAACCATTACACCAAGATCAATGACTGCGAAATTATTGCATTGCAAAACTACCCCAACAATATTCTTGCCAATATCATGTACGTCACCTTTCACAGTAGCCAAGACTATTTTACCGTTGGAACGCGGCGCACCATTTTTTTCACGCTCAATAAAAGGCACTAAATGAGCAACAGCGCGCTTCATTACGCGGGCGCTCTTAACTACTTGTGGCAGGAACATCTTGCCCGCACCAAATAAATCACCCACAACATTCATAGCGTCCATTAATGGGCCTTCAATAACTTTAATTGGATGATCGGCTTCTAAGCGAGCAGCTTCAGTATCCTCTACAATAAATTGATCAATGCCTTTAACTAATGCATATTCCAAACGTTTACTAACTGGTAAACTGCGCCACTCAAGATTTAATTCTTTACGAACAGCGCTACCGTCCCCCTTATATTTCGCTGCGAGACCCAGTAAGCGATCAGTAGAATCTTGTCGTTTATTTAGGATCACATCTTCAGCGGCATCACGTAATTCAAATGGGATATTTTCATATATTGCTAACTGACCTGCATTAACAATACCCATATCCATCCCCGCACCAATGGCATGGTATAGAAAAACACTGTGCATTGCTTCACGGACTGGATCATTTCCACGAAAAGAAAAAGAGACATTGCTTACTCCTCCACTAATCATGGCAAGAGGAACTTTAGCCTTAAGGACTCGAGTAGCTTCAATGAAATCTACGCCATAGTTA
This sequence comes from Gammaproteobacteria bacterium, assembly GCA_009692285.1. Taxonomy (GTDB): domain Bacteria; phylum Pseudomonadota; class Gammaproteobacteria; order Steroidobacterales; family Steroidobacteraceae; genus UBA964. The sequence goes on from SHZO01000025.1 coordinate 14,807, forward strand.
GCATGTTCTTCAATACCAGTAGCTACTGCAAAAATATTAGGATCAAATATAATATCTTCAGGAGAAAAATTAGCTTCCTCAGTTAATAATTTATAGGATCGCTCACAAATAGAAACTTTACGCTCAATAGTATCGGCCTGACCCTTTTCATCAAAGGCCATTACTACTACCGCAGCACCATATGCACGCACTTTACGCGCTTGATCCAAAAAAGTTGCCTCACCTTCTTTCATGCTTATGGAGTTGACTATAGGTTTGCCTTGGACACACTTCAGACCAGCTTCAATCACACTCCATTTTGAAGAATCAATCATAAATGGAACGCGTGCAATATCTGGCTCAGCAGCGATTAAATTAAGAAAGCGCGTCATCGCCGCTTCTGAATCGAGCATACCTTCGTCCATGTTGATATCAATAATCTGCGCACCTGAAATCACCTGCTGCCGCGCGATATCTACTGCAGCAGTGTAGTCACCCGCTTCAATTAAACGCCTAAACTTAGCTGAACCAGTGACATTAGTACGTTCGCCCACATTCACAAACAAACTGGAATTATCTATGTTCAAGGGTTCAAGCCCGGAGAGCCTACACTTTGGTAAAATAGAAGAACGAGTTCGTGGCGATGAAGGCTCCACTGCATCACGAATTAAACTAATGTGCTCCGGTGTGGTGCCACAACAACCCCCAACAATATTAAGTAAACCAGATTTAGCAAATTCAGCTAAAATTTCTGCAGTTTCTGCCGGAGTTTCATCGTATTCACCGAAAGCATTAGGCAGCCCTGCATTCGGATATGCGCAAACATACCGATCCGATAATCTACCTAGCTCTGCAACATAAGGCCGCATCTCACTTGCACCAAGCGCACAATTCAAACCAATGGCTAACAGATCGCCATGACGCATTGCATTCCAAAAAGCCTCAGTGGTTTGTCCAGAGAGCGTACGACCAGAGGCATCCGTAATTGTTCCGGAAACTATGATCGGTAAATCTAAGCTAAGTTTTTGCAGGGTACTGCGCACTGCAAATATCGCTGCTTTAGCATTTAAGCTGTCAAATACTGTTTCAATTAATATTAAATCTGAACCCCCTTGAATCAACGCGCATGTTGCTTCTGAATAGGCCAATACTAACTGATCAAAATTTACATTACGCATACCAGGATCATTCACATCCGGTGATAGTGAAGCCGTACGATTGGTTGGCCCTAAAGTCCCGGCGACAAAACGTGGGCTACCTGTCTTCATACAGACTTCATCTGCCACTTGACGCGCAAGTCGTGCAGCGCGGTAGTTAAGCTCCGGCACCAGCGCTTCCATGCCGTAATCCGCTTGTGCAATAGTGGTAGAATTGAAAGTATTAGTTTCAACAATATCCGAACCTGCTTCAAAATAAGCACGGTGAATATTCGCTATAATGTCAGGGCGAGTAAGCGTTAATAAATCGTTATTTCCACGCACATCACGTCCATAGCTCTTGAATCTATCACCTCGATACCCAGTTTCATCAAGCCGATGACGCTGAATCATTGTACCCATCGCGCCATCCAGCAACACAATGCGATTCTCTAGTAACCCATGTAATTTCTTAATACGCTTCTGACGTGTATTTTCATCAACGGAATCTAAGGCGTAAGGCGCAGCACTAGCGTGGGTAACGCCCACAGCTGTTAAGTTATTTGCACTTTCCCGCTCAACTAAATGATTTACACCGCAGCAGCCAAATGGATGAGAAAGCATCATACAACGACCGTTTTATTCACTGGACGCAAACCTAA
>SHZO01000026.1 GCA_009692285.1 Gammaproteobacteria bacterium
CAACTCGAATATAGTCCGTCAGCTTGAAACCTAGAATGCGCGTATAGAAATCCGAAAATTTAACCATGTTGGGTACAAACATAATCAAGTGTCCAAATCCTAAGTGACCAGCTACAAATTTTAAGTTCGCAACTGGAGAGGAAAATTTGTTGTCAATCGTTGGGCCAAAGAAAAGCTCAAGGCTTATCCCTGCTGGATCTTTAAAGCGCGCTATCCCTGTGACCGCACGCGCATTCGCATCGGCCGCGGAGCCCATGGCCACCTCGATGCCGTGTTGCTGCAGTTCGAGTACTGCAGACTGTAACTCAGCAGACCCAGCAACTTCTAAACCCAAATAGCGCAAACCTGGACTATCCTTACTGAGATGGATGCCCACACGCCACTGACGCTCGTCCATTTTTAAATATATGGAACCATCATCGGCGACTCCGCGACCACCACTAGCTACGGGTACAGGCGGTTCAAGAGGATCTGTTGGCATACCCCAACTCTCACCAGGTACCGCCCGTGCTGGCATCATGCCTAAAATTTCTGTTCCAAATTTTAGCCACGCCTGCGGATCGGGAACACCGAGACCCAAGTAGCCCACTGCTTTAATTTCCATTTATTTAAACTCCTCTGCCTGGATTTCTGTTGTAGATTACTTATCTAAATTTCTTTGAACGGTTAGCCATAGCGCTTAAAGCTCCTCACTTAAAATCCAACACGGCAAAGCGACATCCGTCGCACAGGATCTAAAACGCACACGCAAATCAGCGCCAATTTTTAAATTTGTGACATCAACATTTGTGATTGATTCATACGTTTCAGAAACCAAATTACCAATAATCCGGATATTCGGATCCTCAACGATCTCAGCGAGCACCACCACGTAGGGAAGCATCTTCTCAAAGATGGGTAACAGAGGAGGTTGCGGCATTGTAAAAGACCAAACCTTTGCCCGACCAGACAGAGTCACCCAAGCATGTTCGACTGACTGACAATGTGGACACATTGGCCGCGGCGGAAAACGCAATCGCTGACAGTATTCGCACTGCTGAATGCTCAGCTGCGAACGCAACGCAGCACTCCAAAATGGTGCATCCGGCGGATAGTCAGTAGCTGGTAACGGTATAGTTTCAATCATTCAAGCGCGCCTCAGTAGCAACGCACCATTAGGGGTACTGTCACAGGTTGAAACAAAAGAAAACTCTACCTCAGAAACTTGAGCGGTGGAGGTACCCCGAATTTGTCTGACGGCCTCGGTGATCAAATTCATCCCGTGAAGATAAACCTCAGAGAGGCTTCCGCCAGAGGTATTCACAGGCAGGCGGCCGTCAATACGCGTACCCCCGTCATGTACAAACTGAGCAGCAGTGCCGCGAGGGCACAGACCATAGGCTTCAAGGGAAAACAGCACAAGCGGAGAAAAAGCATCATAAATTTGTGCGACGTCCACATCGTTAGGACCACAATCTGCCTGACGCCACAAGTTGGCTGCAGTGACATATGAGCTGCTGAGCAGGGGATTAACGCCATGAAAGTCAGCCATCACTTGATGCTCTCGCGACATACCCTGAGAGAACGCATGAATGAATGCTGGAAGATGCCGCAATGAGCGTGCGCGCTCCCTATTAACGATTATCACGGCGGCAGCCCCATCGGTCTCTAAACAGTTATCGAAAAGACACAACGGATCGGAAATCATACGTGCGTTAATATACTGCTCCATTGTCAAAGTACGACTTTGCATAAAGGCCACCGGATTACGGTGGGCGTACTCGCGCTGCGCTAATGCCACAGCGCCGAGTTGCTCGCGCGTCACATTAAACTCATACATGTAGCGACGCATCAGAATAGCCACTTCGTCGACCGGACGGACCAACCCTGAGGGTCGCGAATACTTCCAATGATCATCGATACGCGCCTGGACACCGGCCCAAACTCGACTACTTCGCTCACTGCGCTTTCGCGATCGCCACACCACACCAACCTGAGCTACGCCTGCGCCAATAGCCAAAGCCACCTGCCCGATCGCACCACAACCGGCGCCCCCACCATGGGGTGATTGACTAAAGAAATGCAGCTCTCCGAACCCAAGATTTCGGGCCACTTCGTAATCTGGGGTATGTTCAAAAGTATAACTACCTAATGCATCAACCTCAGAGGGATGGATGCCCGCATCTTCCAGCGCAATCTTGATCGCAGTGCAGGCCAACTCCAACTCGGTCTGTGGCAGTAATTTTGCAAATTGCGTTTGGCCAATACCAACGATAGCGGTACTATCTTTAAACATCTTTCACAACCCAACTTTTATTTTCAAGTTGCTCGTTTGCGAATGCCTCTTCAAAACTTGCAGTTATGCCAAAATTTAAAGCGCGCTTTGCAGCAGCAATAGTGTGCGCCGGACTTTCAATAATACATTGGGCCATAGCGCGAGCCTCAGCCATCAGTTGTTCTCTGGGCACTACCTTGTTTACCAGTCCGATCGTCAGCGCCTCTTGGGCGTTCACCTTAGCAGCGCACAAGACAATCTCATTTGCTTTAGTGCGACCTACCAACTGATGCAGTAGGTGCGTACTACCAAGCCCCGGCACCATGCCGAGCCGCGTGAAGGGAAAACCAAATACTGCATCCTCTGCAGCGATTCGCAAATCAAATGACAATACCATCGTGACACCGATGCCCACGGCTGCGCCACCGATCGCAGCTATCAGAGGCTTCACGCTGTTGTTTAATTCGATCGGAAACGAATTAATAAATTGCTCTTCCCCAAGTCGTAACCCACACCGACCAGTTTTTCCAGCGAGATATTCACGATCGGCACCGACACAAAAATTCTTTCCTGCGCCACTGATAATAACTACACGCACAGCAGTGTCAGCGATAGCGCAGCGAAAAGCATGCACTAACTCTTCGCCCATATCTGGAGTGTAAGCATTGCTATTTTCAGGGCGATGCAACTCGATCGTGGCGATGGCCTCCTTAATGCTGTAGCAAATCTCTTTGTAATTCATAGACAAATCATAAGTCGGTCGCCGGTAGCCAATGTGCCAAACGTTTCTCTGCAAAAGCCTGAGCACCTTCTAAAAAATCAGGGTGCTTGGACTGCGCGAGAATTAAAGGCCAAGCGTTCTGCAAACCCGCATTGAAACCAAGATCTGCGGCCTCCCAGATGGCGCGTTTAGTGCGTGCCATAGCAGTGGGCGAGTTCACTTTGATCATCGTAGCCACTTCAATGGCGCGCATTAATAATTGATCAAGCGGAACAACCTCTCCAACCATACCTAGTTCATAGGCTCGCTGAGCCGATAGTCGCTCGCCAGCGCCCACTAGCGCCATACGCAGTACTGCCTGCATCGGCATTCGCTGACAGAGACTAATCGACTCAAGACCAGAGGCTAAACCCACGGCCACATGAGTATCAAAGAAAGTTGCACTGTGCGCTGCAATCACAATGTCACTGTCGGCGACAAAGTGCAGGCCACCACCCACAGTCATACCATTGACTGCGCAGATTACTGGTTTCCAGATTTTATTCTGTAGTGATGTCCAGCGAATAGAACCAAGTGTTTCTGCCCCTGATTGATCATTGCCATCCGGCAGATCGCGCATATCTGCACCAGTGCAAAATGCTTTGTCGCCCATGCCAGAGACGATTGCCACAATTGCATCAGGATCGCTCCTAAAGCGCTCCCATGCCACGGGTAACTCCCGACTCATAATGCTATTAACCGCATTATGCTGGCGAGGTCGATTTAGGCGTAAGTGGGCGATTCCATCGATCACTTCATAGTTGAGGGTCTCAAACACAAGGCTGCACTCCGGTGTCTAAGGAAGGCTGAAGCGTAAACTGAGCGATGCGCTCCTCTAGGTAATCGGCACTCCAGTTGAGTAATTGCAACTGCTTTGCACGACGGAAAAATAGTTGAGGATCTGCGGCAGTGGAAAACCCAATACCCCCATGAACCTGTATCGCCACCGCTGCTGCTCGGCGATACATTTCACCTGCTTGTAATTGCGCTATAGCTGCAAGGCGTCGGAATGGGCGTCCCATGTCCTGTGCCCATGCGGCTTGCTGTGCAAGCAACCGACAGCCTTCGACTTCTACTGCGACATTGGCGAGAGAGTGAGCGATCGACTGAAAGCCACCTATCTGTTTGCCAAAGGCCTCACGAGTTTTGGCATAAGAAACGGTTATTTCGAGAGCTCGAGCTGCCCCACCTACCGCCTGAGCAACCAATGGGACTAAAGCGCGAAACATGGTGTCCTCCCAGACAGTAGCGATGTTCTCACCACCAAATAAGACGTTATCGAGACTGACAATAACATTGGCAAATTCAAGCTGATACTGTGCTTCGCGCGCATGATTAGGTTGGTATGTACGGGTCACGCCCTGACTGGCGAGATTAACAATCAATCCGACGATCGCATCGGGGGCGCTACCGATTTTGGCCAGCACAATAACGGCTTCAGCACTCGATGCGTAAGGTACAAAATGTTTTATTCCTGTAAGTTGAAAGCCATCTGCACACTTCGTAGCCTGACAATGTATACCCTCTATCGATGCGCTACTACCTGGCTCAAGGCTACCGACAGTGACAATACTACGGCCACTTGCGATTGCTGGAAGCCAACGCTTGCGCTGGGTATCACTGCCCGCTTGATCGATCAGCCGAGCAGCGAACAAAGAACTAATGAAATGTGGCGAGAAGGCGAGTGCGCGTCCAAATTCCTCATGGATGACCAGCGCCTCCATAGCACCCAAACCGAGACCCTCAAAATGCGGTGAAATCGTCACCCCTAAGATGCCGACCTCAGCAAGTGACTTCCATAGATCAATCGAATAACCAGGCTCTCGCCCTTCGATCTCTCGCAATACCGATAACGGCACAATGTCATCACACAGCCGCTGCGTCATATCACGCAGCATTGTTTGTTCTTGACTAAAGAGCAGATCCATCAGGCATCACCTAAGAAAAAATAGTAGAAAATAACAGAAGACGTATTGCATAATTCAGCGGGCGAGAGATGCCGGCAACCCTAAGCCTCTACGCGCAATAATATTTCTTTGAATTTCTGAGGTGCCTGCGCCGATAGTGTCTAAGGGGCTAGCGCGGTAAGACCACTCCCAACTGCCGTCTGACACAACATCTACTCCCGACTTATGCAACAAACCTTGTGGGCCGAGAATATTCATCATAGCGTTGGCCATTCGCTGAGAAAGCTCAGTCATATAAAGCTTAAACATAGCGCCTTCCACTGTCGGCACTCCGCCCTGACATGCCGCAGAGATCACCTTTCTTTGGAACATCTTCGCCATCTCTACCTGCGCGGTGAATTGTGCTAAAAGACGGCGCACCTCCGGAAATTTTATAAGCGCTCGCCCGTCACGTTTGCCGCTACGTACATAGGCCCACATCCTCTCCAGCTTCACTTCCAATGGGCTAATCGTATAAATCGCAAACCGCTCAAAATCTAAAGCTTCACAAATGTAGATCCAACCCTTATTCAACTCACCCACGCGGTACTCATCATGCACCCACACATCCTCAAGGAATACGGAATTAGTCCTGTGTTCGCCAAGTGTTTCAATGGCTTGTACCGTGATGCCCGGATGGTTCATCGGCACGATGAAAAGACTAATGCCCTCATACTTGGACGCGCTTGAATCGGTGCGTACGGCAAGCCAATACCAGTCGGCAAAGTGGGCGGAGGTATTCCACATTTTTTGACCGTTGATCTTCCAACCTTCACCGCTGCGTTCAGCTTTAACCTTCATAGCAGCGAGATCAGAGCCGCAGCTAGGCTCAGAATACCCCAGCGCAAATTCTATTTCAGCCCGAAGAATTTGTGGTAGGAATTCTGTTTTGAGTTTTTCTGATCCGTGTGTAATCAGTGTTTTACCGACAATCCCGATTCCTTTGCCAATTAAGGGTGCGCCTACACGCGAAAGCTCCTCATTTAAAAGGTAATCGTAAATACCATCTTTATCTGCACCGCCATATTTCTTTGGCCAGCTCATCCCAAGAAAACCACGATCTGCCATGGCTAGGTTAAATCGTCGACGAGCCGGAGTATCGCTCAGCATTGAGTCAGAATCCCGATCTGGGGCGAATACATCCGCGGCGTCTGGCAGCTGCGCCTGCTCGCGAATAAAGGCCTTAACCTCATCGACAAATAAATTTTCTTCAGCACTAAATTCAAAATTCATTACACACGTCCATCTGAATTTTTATCGGTACTTCTGTATCCAGTTAATTTAAAAAGGTAGCACTCTGCAGCTATTGTTAGAGCTTGCGAACACCGCCTAGATTAATAACCGAGGAACCTCAAATACTACTCGCGTTAGGAGCTAACGTGCACTAACACAAAAGTAAGAATAATTTAGATGCTACGCATACGTACTCACAACTTGCCATGACTTAACTGCTCATCCCCTTAGCGAACTGCATATCAGATTGTACTAAGGCTCTATGAAGCCGAGATCCGCATTAAGAACAGCACCATTCAATACAGGTTGGCCGGCGGCAAAATAAACGAAATCAGCAATTTCAATCGGCGTTGAAAGCCTATTTTGGGTAGACAGACCGGCCAAGTTTTTCAATGCTTGTTCTCCATAGCTGAGAATCATCTCGGTTTCGGTGAACCCAGGACAAATACAACAGGTATGAACACCCGTACCCGCTAAGTCTTGGCACGTACTGCGCATTAACCCAACTAGAGCATGCTTAGTTGTGACATAGGCGGTCATGTTCCGAGTGGCACGATGGCTCAAGGTCGACCCAATATAAATAATCGCCGACCCCCCCCTCATCTGGGGTAAGAGCATCTGATTCAGACTCATTGGAGCTACAACATTGATCTCGAATAAGGCGCGCAATTGGGATGCTGAGATATCGCGCACACTGCCGGGAATCATCAGCGCCGCATTGTGAACCAGTGTTACTACATCGGCGCCATCAACAGCACTAAGCAGGGGTGCTGCAATGGCCTCTAGCTCGACTGGCTGAGCCAGATCTACGCTGATCTGTATTGCGCCGGGCACCGGTGTTGCGGTACGGGAAAGGTTAACAATCCGATGTCCTGCATTTGCAAAACGGGTTGCCGTAGCGAGGCCGATGCCTTTACTCGCGCCGGTGATGACCAAGCAGTGGGTTCCCGAAGACTTTGAAGGCATTTTTTCACCTATTGAGATCAAAGATTACTAAAAAATAATGATAGTCTGGATAGCATACGCGATAAAGTAACATGCAGAAAATAATCCAAAACGCTCAAATACGAGCTGTAACCGAGCCACGCAGAGAGTACAAGTAATTTAGAGTCGAATAATATTCTGAGTAAATACACCTATGCCGAATTTTTATCATCCCTTTGATGAGACTTTGCGAGGAGACAATCCTTGGCCCATTTTCCGCCGCATGCGTGATGAAGCCCCCGCCTATTTCGTTGAAGAGCTGAATACTTGGTTCTTGTCTCGGTTCGAAGATGTGTGGGCCGCTAGTATGGATAGAACCCATTACACAGCAAATATGGGTACAACTCTGTATGGATTAGTGGGTCTTTGGCCCCCTCCGCCTCGGGCAATGGTGCACGATGACCCACCGGAGCACTCTCATTCACGCGGTGCAATTTCACCCCTCTACCAGAAAGTGTCAGTCGATAAATTAGAACAAAAACTACGTGAAACGGTGCGCACATTGCTTGCCCCCTCTTTGCAGAAAGGCGAACTGGAAGTCAACCAACTCACCACCGCGCTCGCCCTACATAACATCGCAGAATTCATTGGCTTGGAATATGCCGATGTCACCCATATTCGCTCCTTACTTAGTGTCTATTTGTCCTGTGAGCCTGGCATTAGAGGCACTACCCCCAAAGGAGGTCAGGCCATGGGTGAACTCGCAGGATTCTGCATGCAGCTCATACAAGGCTTTCGGACCAATCTCCCTGCAGAGAACACTCATGCCCATACCTGGGTGACCTCCGGTACTGATGGGAGGCAGTTAAACGACGAAGAAATATTCATGAACCTTTTTTCGATCGTTTTAACCTCATCAGACACCCTACCCTCGACTTGTGCAGGGACGATCTACTATCTCTCGGAGCACCCAGAACAGTATGCCGCCGTGCGCGATGATCACAGTCTACTCACGCACGCATTCGCCGAAACCGTTCGTTACGATCAACCAACGAATATGCTCGGTCGGCGCGTAGTCAAAGACTTTAAACTTCATGATGAAACCATTCACACCGGACAAAATGTCATGTGGCTATTCTCTTCTGCTAATCGGGACGAACGTGAGTTCCCAGATGCCGATCAGTACCAGATTTCCCGCCGAGCACGACGAACCTTGTCTTTCGGCGCTGGAATGCATGCATGTATTGCGCAACATCTTGCACGATTGCAAGGAAAAATTGTTCTAGAAGAAATATTCAATGCGATCCCCGAATATGAAGTGCAGAAACATTCATGCAAACGGGCCTACTCCGACTTCCTAAAAGGCTACTGTCACGTACCGATCACCTTTCGGCCACGTTAACTAAAACATAACTAGTAATCAGTCTATTGCATTTGCATTAATTAAAGGATGCGCAGTAACCACTAGTTAATAATAAGACCTAGGAAGTCTCAAATTCTTTTAAGTTTTTACTAATACCCCTACAAATAATCCTGTTATTTGTATCCCAAAAAAAAGGGTCACCAAAAGTCGAAACTGACCCATGGCGACCCCAATAATCCTCAGTGAACCCCACCAAGAATAAGCGCTGTAGCGCTACTTAGCGCTTATTACCATTTGACCCGTGCTTGCAGCGCAAGTTGCTTGCCGCGATCAACGAACACGGCATAAGCACCTGTGGTACCCACCGCATTGTTAGCCATAGATCGAGTCAATTCATCATTTAGATTTTTGCCGACGAACGCGACCTCCCACTTACCATCATCACGGCCAAGTCCAAGTCGCAGATCATATCTTTGCCAAGCATCTTGGCGAGCTACGCGGTCATCATCACCCAAAAGATCATAGCTATCTGAGAAGGACACTACCGCATCGCCAGTTAACACCAATGAGGCAGCCACCGGGTAGGCAAAGCCGAGCCTAGCACTGCCACTGCTCTTAGGAGCGAATGGGGGTGACTTACCAGAGAGATCCTGCGTGCAACCTGTTGGCTTCGCCTGAGTTTGGACGATGTTGCAAGCCGCATTAGTGTAATTTTTATACTTGGCATCTAGCGAAGCCACGTTCACTCCAATACGCCAAAAGTCACTGAGCTTCCAAGCAGCATCAAATTCGATACCGCGTGAATTAAGCTTACCGACATTAGTGACCTTAACAAAAGTAGAGGTCGCAGTGAACTGCACGACAGAGTTCTGTAAATCGGTATATTCGTTATCGAATACCGCTATATTGGTTGAGAGTCGGCCATCTAACATCGTTGTTTTTAAGCCGAGCTCAAAGGATTGAACCTCTTCTGGGCGGTAAGCTAAACGGGTAGGATCACCAGTAGTTTCCGTCGCATCAAAACCACCTGCCTTAAATCCTTTCGAATAACTGGCATAAGCGGACGCGTCATCACTTAATTTATATACCAAGTTAGCCGAGGGTAGGAATGCATCATCCTTGATCTGACCCTTGTTGCTATGTGCAGTCACACCCGTAAACGCACCTGCAAAAGCCGACAGGTAGGAAGGCACTTCCCTAAAGGTATCACCATAAGGTGAGAGAGCTGTAATGCTAAAACCACCTTGTGTGGCTTTTTTCTCTGTGCTCGTCCAGCGAGCACCCAGTGTAGTGGAGAGTTGCTCGGTCAACGGAAAGGTCATTGCACCAAAAACAGAGTAAGTAGTTTCTTCTTGTGCAAGACCCGCATTGAGACCGAGTGGAGTGAGTGAAGACAACACCCCCGGGGGCAAGCCACCGAAGGCAGGAGGCACAGTTTCCAAGAATCCAATAATTGGCGTCAGAAAACTTAATACAACACTCGCTCTGGACTCCAAATTGTTCTTCATTCCATAAGCACCCACTATGTACTTAATTTTGGCGTCCGCTGGTGAAGTCCATTTCATTTCCAAGCTTGTCTGATCGTACGTCTCGGGCTGTGTGTACTGAAAGAATGGAACAGGAATACTTGAAGGATGGCCCGACTGGCCAACCTCGTACTCCGTGTAAGCGAACTGAGCCGCGAAGCCAACACCATCGCCCGTGTTCTCGAGATTCAGCATCACTTCATGATTTTCTGCAAAACCCTTTTCCCCAGCAATACTGCTGCGCCTAAAGTCCAACTTTGTTTCAGTATTAGTAGCCGCTGCATAAGCACAAGCACCTGGTCTCGCGGAAGCCGGCAATGTGTTTGGACAATTAACTAATTGAGTTGCAGCAGGCGCAATAGCGTTCTGATCTCCAACCTCGCCTCTCAGAGTTACCAACCAATCTTCAGAAGGCTGCCAAGCCAAAGTGATTCTACCAAATTTATCTGTAATGCCTGGATTGCGATCGCCCGTCGACAAATTCTTTAACCAACCACCTAGATCTGAATAGTGTGCTGCGAAGCGCACTCCTAAGGTGTCACTTAATGGCCCCCCCCCTGCGACTTCTGTGATGGACTCTTGCCCCTCAGTCTCATAAGAAGTTGACGCGTTGCCTTCCCACTCTTTACCGGGCTTGCGAGTCACGACGCTAAACGCACCGCCAATAGCATTGTTACCAAAATAAGTACTCTGCGGTCCGCGTAAGACTTCAACCCGTTCAATATCAACAAATACGCCGCGGCTATATCTAGAACGGCCGTGGTAGACGCCATCGACAAAGGTCGCAACCGATTGCTCAAAGCCCATATTTACGCCCGAGCCAACACCACGCATATAGATAGAATCGGAAACCGTCCCTCTAGCTACATAGACATTAGGGGTTTGGCTAGCCAAAGACTCGAGATTGCTAATGTTCTGCTTTGCCAACGATTCGCCGGAAGCCACAATGATTGAAATTGGCACATCTTTAATATTCTGCACACGCTTTTGAGCGGTTACAACCACCTCGTCCAGAACATCAGCATCCGCTGCATAGGCAGCACCACCGGAGGCTATCATTGCCAGACAAGAGATAAGTAGACTTGGTCTAAAAATGCGCATTTAAGGCTCCCTATAATTAAGAAATCCAGCCAACCAGATTGATTCTGATACTCGTAAAGACATCTTAAAAGAATGCTCTAAAAAAAACAAAACCACAAGTCCCTAAGAAACAACAGAAACCCCGTTAATCCTTAAGAGCAAATCTAACCCTAGTTCTAATCATTATTCAGTTACTACTCGTATCTTTATCATTCAGCGTACTAAGGGCCGAAAGATTTCTGATATATCGGATCCGTAGGGATGGCACTCGAGAGGGTGTAGCTAGTTGGAAACGCATACCCTGGTGGTACCGAGTCCATTCGAGACCAAGAAAATACACACTGCCGATCCACAATCGCCCATCGATCTTCTCGCCTTTCGAACCAATCTACATAGCGCAAGCCCACCGTATAGTCGCGGTGTGGCTTAGTCGCAGTCGCATGCAGACGGTGATAGGCAATCGTGTAGGCCTCAGACCAAGCACACTCGCCCTCGAGCTCGATAAGCACATTAGCCACCACATGCATCGTTTGTTCGTAGCGTGGTAGTTCAGCTCTTAAATAATCGATAAACCCAGCAATGCTGCCTTGATAAGTGCCGTGATTATCAGTCCCATCCGTGTGGTAGCACGAACGCACCAGATCAAAATCACGACGATCGATCCCACGGCAATATTGCATTAATACTTTGCGAATCGCATGTTCATCAAGCAATTGTTGGAGATCATTCTCAAGGGCCATAAAGTAATATCCTAAAAATTTGCCGCCCTGAATTTTTTACTGGAAAAACATTGCGCTATAGACGCTCAATAATAGTAACGTTGGCCTGCCCACCACCCTCGCACATAGTCTCCAAACCATAACGCAATTTTCTGCGTTCCAGTTCATGTAGCAAGGTGGTCATCAATTTGGTGCCCGTAGCTCCGAGGGGGTGGCCCAGTGCAATCGCCCCGCCATTGACGTTTAGCCTGTCTGAGGGAAATTCCAATTCATGGGCCCAGGCCATTGTGACCGAAGCAAACGCCTCATTGCATTCAGCCAAATCAATCTGAGAGATCGTCATGCCGCAGCGCTTGAGGGCTCGACGGGTTGCCGGGATCGGTGCGCCGAGCATCATCACCGGATCATCAGCTAATACGCTGATGTGATGGATTCGGGCGCGTGGGGTCAAGCCATAGCGCTTAAGCGCTGCAGCGGAGACCACCAACACCGCACTTGAGCCATCACAAATCTGACTCGACACCGCCGCAGTCAGTGGCGAGCCCGGGCTCAGTGGCTCAAGGGTGGCCATTTTCTCAAGGGAGGTCAGACGTGCAGTTTCATCACGTTCGAGACCATTCAGGGGGACTATCTCCCGATCAAATCGCCCCTCGGCAAGCGCACGCAATGCACGGGTGTGAGACTCGAGCGCAAACTCCTCCATTTGCCGACGCGTAAAGCCCCAGCGCTCGGCCATCATTCGTGCACCGCGAAACTGGGTGAGCGGTTCAACCCCATAGCGCGCGGAAAAACCGATAGAGCCGGTACAGGTATCCGGAAATCCATACTGAGCACCGGCGGCTGACGCCGCGCCCATGGGGATACGACTCATGGATTGCACGCCTCCTGCGATGACCACATCCATCGTACCGGACATTACCGCTTGGGCCGCAAACTGCAGCGCTTGTTGAGAGGAGCCGCAAGCGCGATCAATAGTGGTACCGGGAACAGATTCTGCTAAGCCGGCCGCCAGCCAACAATAGCGTGCCGGATTTCGCCCTTGGGGCCCTACTTGATCGAGCACTCCAAAGATAACGTCGTCGTATTCATCGGCCGGTATCGGATTGCGTGCCACGATTGCGCGCAGAACGTGCGCACCAAGATCGAGTGGATGAATATTGCTGAGTGATCCACCGCGCTTTCCTGTAGGAGAGCGGATAGCATCAACTAAATAAGCTTCAGACATGTGATTGAAATCCTAAAGTAATGATAGCTAATTAAGCGCCAATAAACTTAGGTGCTTCGCGTCTCTTAAAGGCCTCCAGTGCAATCCTATGATCCTGCAATAATTGGGTAACGTTTTCGAACGCGGCTGCGCGATCAATAATGGCGTTTGCTGTTACTTTTAATCCAGCATTAATCGACGCTTTGGTCCACTGAATAGAATGCTTAGCACCCGTAACCATTCTCACAGCCATCGCTTGTACGACGGCATCTAGCTCGCCCTCTGGCACCGCTTCAGTAATCAAGCCAATCTGCGCCGCATCAGTGCCAGAGATTCGATCACCGGTGAGTAAGTAACGTTTTGCACGCATGTATCCAATTAATTGTGGCCACAGTACTGCCCCGCCATCGCCTGCAACCAATCCAATACAGACGTGCGGATCTGATAACACTGCATCGGGAGTTGAATACACAAAGTCACAGAACAATGCGAGAGAGCAACCTAAACCAATCGCTGGGCCTCTTAGCTTGGCGATAATAGGTTTCTCTAAATCAAGCAGCGAATTTTGAATCTTGCGATCATTACGGATGCTGGCTGATGTACTCAGCGGATCGCCCTGCATGGCAAGCAACCAATCCAAATCACCACCACCACAAAATGCCTTACCCGCCCCCGTGAGAATCACAACATCAGTTTCATCGTCACGATCAATATCCGTAAACACACGCGAGAATTCTTCATGTAGCGTAGGGTTGATCGCGTTCTTAACCTCTGGTCGGTTGATGGTGACGGTTAGTATTTTTCCATCACGGCTAAATTGCAACGCAGCGTAATCTTTAAAGTTCATGCGCTCTAGTGCTCCACATTAAATTAAGAAAGCCAATAATTTAGTACATTCTTTACAAAAAATGTCCTGATTTTAGTGTAATTAAACGCTCAAGTGGCTCGAGTACAACTCGCTTTCGCAGACTTAGCAAGTCAGTCACATTAGACTAGATGATTTAAAGCAATCTAACCCGTCTAATACCATCAAGTTAGCTTGTTTTAGATGTGTTGCGCATACAAGAGACACTCAAGCGCCGCTTCACACACCTACCCGCATAAACAGTCGATACTTAAGTACTGCTGTAGACCTGAACCCGCACCCCTTAGCAAAGGCACTACTTAAGCACCACAGCTGCGATCAACCGAATGCAGCCGATACTGCGGGTCACAGTTGATTCACACCAAAAATCTCAAGGGTGATAAGACCGGTATTAATTCTGCGTGGCTACCCAGGTTTTGATGCGCCGCTCTAACACATCCATAGGTAACGCACCGGCACCAAGCACTTGATCGTGAAAACCACGGATATCAAATTTAGACCCCAGTTGTTGCTGGGCATAATCACGCAGTTCCAAAATCTTTAACTGGCCAATTTTATAACCCAAGGCTTGACCAGGCCACACAATGTAGCGATCAGTTTCGCTTTGTACTTCCACCTCTGAGGTGCCGGAGTGCTCATGAAAAAAATCTACCACCTGCTGACGCGACCATTTTTTGTAGTGCAATCCGGTATCTACCACTAAACGAATTGCCCGAAGCATTTCATCCTGCAAATGTCCGTAATAACTATATGGATCTTTATAGAAACCAAGCTCCTCACCTAGACGCTCAGAGTACAGCGCCCAGCCTTCAGCATAAGCTGTGTAATTGCCTTGTTGACGAAACGGTGGCAACTCTGGCAATTCTTGGGCAATCGCAATTTGCATATGATGGCCAGGTAGGCCTTCATGCAACGCAGTTGATTCGATAGTAATAGTAGATCGATTCGCAAAATCTCCCGTATTAACCATGATATGGCCAGGCCGCAAGCCATCGGGAGAGCCTTGATTATATGCGGCGCCTGGGGCACCTTGTTCACGAAACTCCTCAACTGCCATTACAGTGACTTTTCCCTTGGGAAGACGACCAAATAATTGTGGCAACTGGACATACATTTGTTTCGTGTATTTGTCATAAAGATCAAGAATTTCCTGGCGTGATTTAGGCTGAAGCGCAGAATTATTTTTAATACTTTCATCAAAAGATTTTAAATCCTTATAGCCTTGCTTCTGCGCGACACCTAGCATCTGTTTTTCGATGCGGCTAACTTCTCGCAGACCAAGTTGGTGTATTTGCTCTGGAGTCAAATCAGTAGTTGTTGATTCTTTGACACGAAATTTATAGGAATTAGCACCATCAGGCAACGACCATAATCCAACTTCTGTTCGGCCTTTAAGCAAATACTCATCATTCACAAAAACTTTAAATGCTGTATAGCTGGGCACTAATTTATCTTTAATAACTGCATAAATAGCAGCAGTTAATCGTGATTTATCGGTCTCTAAAAAATTTTTAGGGAATTTTTTAATCGGTAATGAAAAGGGTGATTCTTCAATTTTCATACCTGCAATTTTTTCACATTGACGCACAATCTCTGGCAACAGAAACTTTGGGGGCATGAGGCCATCGGCCATACCTTTACGCATTTGAACAATAGTATCTTCAAAAGATTTTGGCAGTTGCGCGAGACGAGCAATGTAGTCTTCGTAGTCTTTAACGGTATCAAATGCAAACATCGAAACCATTTGCGGGGCATTGATATGAATACCTGAGTTATGCAACACAGGGATTTCCCAATCTTTAAATTTTGCACCCTCAATCAAAATACGCAACTTACGCAACATTAATTCTTTATTCAGCTGTTCTTGAGCAGAAAGCCCTGTCGTGTCGATTAACTCTAATTTTTCAAGGAATGCTATATTTTGTTTTAGCTCATGATCGATCGCTTTTTGCGAAAAATCTGAAATTTTGTCGTTATACCGTTTATCCCCAATGATTGAGGCAAACTCAGGACTGGTGCGTAGCGTGTATTCCCACTGCTCGCTTAAAAAAGACTCTAATGCTGCTTGCCGCGAGGCGAGCTCAGCTGTTGCACCCTGTGCAAGACCTAGAACCGTCTGAGCAGAGAGTAAAAGTGCTAAGGTCATCCCGACTCTATGTTTAATCATAATTATTGCCTTTCATAAGCCCAAGATATTAAGCCACTTGGAATATAAATCTACAGTTAGGTCAAAATATGATAACTGATGGGGACAAAAGCCCACTCATCTGGTAGTCATTGCACCGGCTGAGTGCTATATCTAAGAGCGGCAACGGATTGTTAAAAATTTGCGACTCACCCGGGGCTATGGGCCACCTGGTGCATTTGATGCAGTGCCTTTCACACAGCTATGCACAAACGGAAAAGCTGCGGTAATTCACATAGTGGTAGATACCTTTTGAAAATTCCGCAGTGACGCCCGTGCGACCAGTACACTGATCAAGATCACCTAGGTTTGCCACGTACTCATAAGTCCTGAAGAAAGGAACCCATTGGATAAAGCGAAGTCGCTGGACGATCCGTGTCAGGCACACTCTTAACATACGCCAGCTTGAGGTTAACTCCTTATACTCATCGATCGACATCTCAGCAATTGCGCACTAAAATTAGGAATCATTTTTCACATGCAGAGCATTTACCCAT
>SHZO01000027.1 GCA_009692285.1 Gammaproteobacteria bacterium
CGGCGGCGTGTTTCAGCATGACGATCACGCAAATAAACCGCGCGGTACGTTCTTCAAAAGGAACGCCAGCCAATTCCAGCAGCAATTTGTCGTTATTGTCTTTGTCGCTCGCACCTTGTCCCGCATATCGGGCGGAATAAATTCCTGGCTCCCCATTTAAGGCATCCACTGCCAAGCCGGAATCATCAGCAAGCACAGGTAAGTGACTGTGTTGTGCGGCATGTCTGGCTTTGAGCAAGGCGTTTTCAACAAAAGTCAGCCCGGTTTCATCGGCTTCGGTTTGGACGAATTCGGATTGAGGGATGATGGCATAATCCGGCAGTAAGGCTTGGATTTCCCTAATTTTACCTGGATTATTGCTGGCTAGAACGATTTGAGGTTTTTTTGTATTAATCATTGCTAAAACAAGTCATTACTAGTGTTCACGGTTGCTTAAATCCTAACACAGCTTTAACTCGACGCACTGTTTCGCTTGCCCACAGGCTTTTAATCCGTTTGTCGTGGGTTCGATCCCCGCACGCCCTACCCAATACCTAAAAGGCTTCCAGCGATGGAAGCCTTTTTTCTTAGGTGTCTATAATTCTCATAGGCAACGTAAAGGCAACGCCAGAATGTAGGCAACACCTTACCTCTCCCCACAAAACATAACCACCGTATATCGCTCAACGCTGCTCCAAGAAGTCTCAATGTAAATATCCTCACCAGTAGGTAGATTGTATTTACCCAGCACATGCCCAGCCACCTCATTCAGCTCATCGTTATTCGCGGCTATATCGTCCAAGCTTAACTCGCCCCACTGCTTATAAGCATATTGGTCAATGAATGGGGTTATATCGAGCTGGTGTGCGTCACAATGCTCTTTTAAAGTGGCTGTAATCACTAATTGACCTAACTCCATTACGCTAGGCTCACTTTGTTATGTTCTTTGATTAGAAGGGCATCCTGTTCACTTAAACCGTATGCCTCGCTAGGATTAACAAATCTGCCACAACTTGAACTGAATGGGTCAACGATTAGCATATGCTCAAATTCAAGTGCGACAAGCTGGTCTGGAATATCTACATCGTCAAACCCAGATTCAGCCTTACTAATTATAGAAAAGCTAAATGTCGGGTATCTGCTTAGCAATAGAATGTAGAGTAATTGGGTGTTCATGATTGGCCTTCTAAATCGGGTGGTTAATTAAGTTGTGTAGCTTTAAATCAAACTCATCAATAATGTGTTGTGCATCATCGCTAATCGCAATGCGATATAACTTACCCTTGGATTTTCTGCCTGCTTTTGACGTGATGTGAAATTCACGACACATTGAACCCATATTTTCAGCGATACTTTCCAGTCCATTTTTCACTTCATCGCTCGCGCAATTCATTTGATACAAGGTGGCATTGTTTGCCATTAAAAACTGCACCCTCTTAACCACCACTGCGAATGGGTCAATGCTGATTGATAGTCTCAAATTAGCCATGCAAAAACATGAAGGCGTTTTAAATCGAGCCAATGAGATTGTGTTGTCCTTTATGGACGTAAAAAAATTAGTTAAGGAACAATCCAAGGATATTATAGGCAAAGCGGCGAGTGAAGCATTGCCTGCTATTTTTAAGAAAATGACCACCGAGCATTTGAAGCTACATACGACTGCCGTTAATAATATCTGGACTACGGCGCGAGTGCTGAGAGATTTGGCTGTTTGGTCTGGGGCTGTGTTCTGTGGGGGTGGCTTATTACTGCTGGTGTATAAGCTCGTTTAACGATGAGTTATCCATTAAAATGAATGCAATAATCATAAAGCAGGCACAGTAAAAATGACCGTATCAAAATTACCTGAATTTACACCCAAGGCTGCGGAATTCTGGGCAACCATTCCAGTGTCAGTCAAACCTCAACTACTCGCCAATGTGTTTTGTGGTCATTGTCGTGGCGCTGTAAAAATTGTTGATTACAAGGGCACGGTTAAATCTGGCGACCTTGTGCTTAATGGACACTGTGCCGTCTGCGGTGGTGAGGTTGCTAGGCTTATTGAAGGTTAGCTATTTGCCCCCATATTAACTGCTAATACCAATCTTAACAGGAGCTAGAAATGCAAATTTACGGAGATACGTCTGGCACTTCAGGCATTGAGAGCTATTTAATCGGGGATGATTTCATCAACGTGAAATTTAAAGCCAAGCCAAAAGCCTATCCATATACCAATTTAGAACATACCAAGCACCACATATACCAAATGAAGGTTTTAGCATCGCAGGGACGTGGACTCGGCACCTATATCAATCAGCATTTAAAAATAAGCTGGTGAGGCGCAATAATAAAGGGAGCACGAAGCTCCCTTTGTCATCAATTCATTAGCAGCAATGCTTAATTAACAGCATCTTTTAGTGCTTTACCTGCTGTAAAACCTGGGGCTTTGCGTGCAGCGATATTGATAGAAGCACCTGTACTTGGATTGCGACCAGCACGAGCAGCACGTTGTGCTACCTTGAATGTGCCAAAACCAATAAGCTGAACAGACTCACCATTTTTAAGTGCCTCTGTAATAGCCGCAACAGTTGCATCAATAGCACGACCAGCACTTGCTTTAGACAGACCAGCACTTTCCGCGACGGCCTCAATCAGTTCAGATTTATTCATAGCTTTCCCTTAGTGAGTTATGGTTAAGTAAAATACATGCTCAGATTGCTTGCGATTCAATTATCTGTCAATTCAAATCTGACGCTTCGCGCTCACCATATATTTCTGCAATGTTTTATTTGACTGCGGGTTGTTGGTTTTCTCGGTGATTTTTACCAGTAAGTCCAAAATGGTAGAGATGCCATGAGGACTTATTCAGGGATTGCGAAAATGAACCATACTAAAATATCAAGGTTGCTGGAAAAGAGACTTTTAGTGCCGATGTTAAATACCCACGTTGAGAAGTATTTCTTTGCATGGCTGATTAAGGCGAAACATTGTGGGAGGTTGGAGTGAGTTTAAAAGTTCACATACCCCCCGCGTTTAACATGTTAAACTTGAAATGCTATTTAATAACTGTTTAATCAACATAGTCGCAGTTCAATCTGCTGGCACTTTCTGAATTAACTAAACAATACAACAGAAAGTAAAAACAACAAATGAACCAAAAAGATACTCCTCATATTTGCATACTCATGTCCATCTACAACGGTGAAAGGTTTCTAGCCGAGCAGTTGCAATCAATAGAAGATCAAACGCATAAAAATTGGCGCTTGGTGATTAGCGATGATGGATCGAGCGACAATACCTTAGCCTTTGCCAAACAGTTCCAATCAAAGTGGGGGAATGACCGCTTAGAAATACGCCAAGGGCCGCAACAAGGGTTTTGTCAAAACTTTCTGTCTATGGCATGTGATACACAAATACGGGCTGACTTATATGCCTTTTCTGACCAAGATGATGTTTGGATGGCAGATAAACTATCAAGAGCAGTTGCATATTTTGATGAAAATAATGAATCACATCTACCTAGGGCTTATGGTAGCCGAACCCAAATAGTGGATAAAGCATTAAACCCACTAGGCTTTTCACCTGAATTCACACTACCAAGATCATTCCGTAACGCACTTGTGCAAAGCATTTCTGGTGGAAATACCCAGGTATTTAATCAAGCAACAAAAGAGCTACTTGAACAAGCAGGCAGTCAAAAAGTGGTCTCTCACGACTGGTGGCTATACCAAATAGTGGAAGGTGCTGGCGGCATATTTTATTACGACCCCAACCCATCATTGTTGTATAGGCAGCATTCAAACGCTATAGTCGGGGCCAACTCATCTTTTAGAGCTAGAATTGATAGAATTTTTTACGTGCTTAATGGGCGTTTTAAAAATTGGAACAGTATTAATTACACCGCACTTTGCAATATTCGCCACTTATTAACCAAAGACAGCCAAGATATTTTAGATATATTTGGCACATTAAGAGGCGCGCATTTCAAAGATAGAATCCGTCTATTAGAAGTATGTGGCCTTTATCGCCAGACTTGGCAGGGCACTTTATCTCTATGGCTTGCAACTATGATTAATAAAGTTTAACTGCCGCATATCCAATTTAAACAACATAAAGCTATTTAGAATAAATTTTGGTTTTGTGCGTAGAACTTTACGCTATAAACGTCAGTTTTGAGCTTTAGTGAGGCTCCAATTGAATGACTAGCTGGTTAGATTTCACCAGCATCTCGAAGGGCTTTTAGAATTACAAAGTATTGGTTTGCAATTAGATCAAATGCATATCCAATATCAAGCACGGGAAAGTTTACCTTTTTCCAAATGTTGTTTGAAATATGTTTTCCAAGTTTTTTCCGTGGGTATCGAAGCTCGTGATTCGATAAATAAAGTATAAGTAACTTAGTCGGTCACCATAATCGTTGGTTATTTGAGCGAGCATGCATTTTATTATAGTACCCAGCATATTCATCTAATGGACAGGTTCGTAGATTTGTTTGAGGGTGATTTAAAAAACCTTCATAAATGTCAGATTTATGTGACCCTGGCGCATAAACCAATGGGCCGCTATCGATAGATATGTCTTCTAATGCAATCCAAGCGCCAATTAAATAGTCGCCAGGAAATACATGAAAAACAGACATGTCCTGATGGAGTTCTTGCTGGGAGCCATAATAGAAATTGATGGTTGATCTTGGGTATGATTTTTTACCAAAAATAAGAGTGGTAATTTCCTTTAACTTCTCATTTTGATATATATTTTTAGCACCATTAGATTCAGCCCAAAGCTCATGAATTCGCCAAGGACTAATTTTTGAATTTTTCATTCTGCCTTCTAGGCTTAAGGAAATTAAATCTTTATGAGCCACAGAATCGCCTCCTTTTGCCTTATCTAATGTATACCCTAGAAAAGTCACATTTTCATTCGGAGTGTTAGTTGTAAGTAAGTTATCAACAAAAGTGTTTACTTCGTCTATATCATTCTCATCTATAGCGCCTTTTATATGAACGCCACCATTATCAACCCACTCTTTAAGAAATTCAGACTGCTCAAAAGAAATTTCATTTGATAAAATCCGTCTATCAATCTCATCATAAGCCGAATCAAGATCAAACCAAGCACTATGCTTCTTAAAAGCGCTCCAATCTACTTTTCCACCTTTTAATTCAACTTCTTTGATCTTTAAGATATGTTCTTCAAATAAATCATTCATATGTAACCCCAATTTAATTTACAAAATAATATCCAATTACATTTGCAGAATGTATATTTGAAATAGATAGAGACCTTTTCACGAACCGGTAGGTCGGTTTGAATTGAGTCTATGCATTTGGTCGCGCGTTAACGCTAACTGTTGCATTTCACTAATTCGTTTTTCAGATATTATATATTCTGGACTTAAAAGCAACACTTGCCTCTCCTGCTCACATATAAGCGCAAGGGTATGTTCGCGATCAACGCTGTGAATGTAATCACCAATATAGAAGTTTTCTTTCAAACTTTCCCAGTCACCATTTTCTTCTGTGAAAATTTATAGTGTCAAATAATAGTCTTCTATAAACCTCTGATCTTCAAAATAGACAATGTTACTTAAATCAATTTTTTGCATATCTAGTAAGAAGCTATGTAGTGGTGCGTGATTATGGCTTACAAACCCTTCATGTGAGTAGCCATACTCGTATGCACGCTCTCGGTTCAAAAGTAAACCTTTTCTTGAATCGAAATTTGTAGAGTAGACTCGCCAAAAAGTTACAGCCTTGCCAGTGTTCTTCAATCGATTAATTAACCAACTATAGGCATTCGGCATAAGCAGATCATCAAAATCCAAGAATGCTGCATAGCGAGTATTTACGCTTTTGAGGGATTCATTCAGCATCTTTGAGCGCAAGTCACCCGTACCATCTATAGATTCGTAAACACATATTTGCGGAAAATATTCTTGTGACCAAATAAATTCATTTAACATATTATGTAACGACTCTAATTGCAGCTGATTAAGATCTTGCGCTGCAATTAGCGGAGCAACCACACAATCTTGCATCGCATATAAACAATAGAGCGCATTTCTAAGCTCAGAAATATCAGCAGTTTTATGGAAGCGAATAATCGTTGTTACCGTAGGTTTTTTTGCATTTGAATGTATGCTTGGCCCAGCCACAAAGCAACGTGCATCGGTACGCATCCGAAAATTCTTAGACCCTGATTCAAATGCAAACCTTGGCCTGAGAAGTAATGGTGTTGAATATGCGACAAATTCATCAACTGACCCATTTTCAGTCACTTCAATTAGAGGTATATCTCGGTCATAGTTATTGGCAATGATGGAAGCACCTGTTGCGCATGCAGTCTGCAACATTTTTTCAATCGCCGTAGCTTCAAAGAAGCATAGTTTTCGAAACTCTAGAATGAAGTCAGCATCACCTGCATCAGTTTTCACCGTTACGGATATATCTTTTGCTAAATCTATATTATTGACACTAACCAAACATCTATTAAAAATAGAGGGTTGCAATAGACAATGAACAAAACGCTGCTTGAAAAACAGATCTTTTTTAATGAATCTAATGAATTATCTGAGAAATATACATGTAATTTAGTTCCTACAGGAATTGATGATTTAACATTAAGATCATCCGAAAAAGTTACGCCCGACAACGCACGGCCAACTGAATTCAAATAACTATAGCCATAACGTGAGTCTGGCTCAAGATGAGCACCTTCCGCCCATTCATTCCAAGCGTTAACCAATAAAAACTGTCGATCTGAAGGTAATGTTCGTTGTGTGTAAGCAATAGTGCTTTCTATCCATTTTTGAAAACGTTGGGGCGTACTTCCATACAACAAATAAGCCTCTGAACCGTATCGCGCCGTATTGTCCCAAACTGGAACCGTCGACCTAAAATAGGTGAAATCTTTTGCTTCACTCTGCCCCATATAGAAGTTTGCCACTTCATCATAAGGTAATACACTTCCATGGATTGGCCGGTATCGGCGCAACGTATTCTTGATTTCTGGCACAGCCCCATCAGTCCAATCATGAAGCACTCGCTCGACCCCCTGCATCCATCCCAAAATCTTTTGGATTTGTTGCACCACGAGTCAAAACAGCAACGACATAAGGGGTCTTAACTCCTGCTTCTACACATTCTTTTTCCCAAATATCCAGATACTCTTGAGAGTTAGGAATCGAGGATGGTCGATAAACAAAAAGCACTGGACGATTCTCAACCTTGATATAACGAGGATCTTTAAAAAATGGAATCAGGTAGTGAATAAAATCCTGCGCATCTTGTGCTGAATAGTCTTGACCAAGGAGTATCTCATTTTCGTTGCCATCCCAGCGCCTTGTCCAGTTTTCATTAGCCCAACAGAAGCAAAATGGCATCTGAATATCAGATGTATTCAGCAGAAGCTGAGCTGGTTCTTCTAGAATAAGCTTGCCAGAAAACCAATAATGATAAAAAACTTGTCCATGAACACCAGATTTTCGCATCATTTCAGCTTGTGTTCTTAATGTATCGGCTGAATCAAGCAGAGAGTAACCAATATCTGAATGCGGGATATGTTGTTGATAGTGACCTTCAAAAAGCGGATTAGCAGCTTTTACTTTTGTCCATTCGGTAAAGCCTTTACCGTGCCAAAGATCATTCTCTGGTATTGGGTGAAACTGAGGAAGATAATAAGATAAAACTTTAATGTCACTGTGCGTGATAGATGAAGAGTAGTCCTGCTGCTCCTCATAGTGACGGAAGTCTTAAATCGAATCCCTTTTGTGGATGCGAATGCACTGACCTTGGTGCTTGCTTGCGAATATAAGAATTAGGCGTTCAAGCGCATGCGCCAATGTGCCATCTGCAGCGATTGGCTCAGAAGGGAAGTCATTATAACTAAGTGGCAAACCAAGAAAATCTTTTAAACATTCCGTACGTGCCCAGAACATTGCCCCCTCGGGGAATGCTACGCTTGGAAAATCTTCAATAGAGATTTTTGTGTACTTTTTCAGCACTTGCTTAGCTAATTCATAATTTGCATCCCATCCGCCACGACTTTTGATGAATCCTTGACCCTCTGGAAAAACAACTTTCGCAGTTGTTTGCAGTAATCCGATGATGTGGGCTACATGCCCACCACTATTTCCAGGAGCTCCCATTAGCTTAGATAGAATATCCTGACGCCATTCAGCTAGGTTGCTGCTGTGGGGGCTTTTTTTGGTATGGATGTGAGCAATGATTTCGTAGTTCGCAAGCCGTGACCCAAATTGAGCAATCAAAGGTGCTATGTCTCGACCACGGTTTGGTACAGGCTCAACAACAACGCTCCCTACTTTAGGTAGCAGTCCCTTCAATTCAGCTTTAATGTGCTCTACGTCAGAAGTTTTTGGTACAGAAACATATAGGTCAAATTGAACAGGGATGTTATTCAAGTAAGAGGCAAACTCATTGAGCATCTCTGTGTAATATAGATGTAAGTGCACAGCAATATTGACATCAGAGTCAAATGTCGCAGAAGTCGAATCTAGACTAGGATCAATATAGTAAGGAACTATGGAGAACTGGGATTCATTTACCGAATCCATTATTGAGTTAAATGCTTTGTCTGCAAAAAAGCTTTTTAATCTTATAATTACACCTTCCAACCCTTCATTACGAACAACCCGTGCCGTTGTATGAAGCGTTGACCAAAAACCTCCACCTTTATGCAAAATATCTGGCAAGACAGCAAATATGCTACGCACTTTTCGAATAACTGAAGAGGCAAAGCGCAATGGCATAGTCGCTCGCCAGCTCGTACTACTGCGAATTTCTAATATTGAATCATGTAAACCGACAATTTGACCATCCCGCTCAGCAATAGCTTGGTTGAGATCGACTATCTGCCCGATAATACCACTACTTCTCATAGGGATAGTAGCGTTTAGCCATTGCAACCCATTCTGCGATGACCCAACAATATGCTGTTGTATACGCTCATTGCGATTACCGTACACTTGATATTTTACAGTTGAAATATCTATATTCAGCAGCTGATAAATTTTTGTGAGAAACTCCACCCATGTTAGCGATTTAGCATCGGCACATACGGAAAAATGCGTTGGGACAGCAACCAAAGTTAAAAATGACCGAAAAACAAGCTCGCCTACAGAGATATTTTCTTTCTGTGTCCACTCTGTATCAATCACTTCAAACTCGCCACTATCCCTACGGATAATATTGTGTGGGACTAAATCAAAACAAAATCCTGGTAGAGTGACATCAAGATTTTCGCTCACTGCAAGTTCTTCACCTCGATTGGCACAGTACTGTAAAACAACACTAATATAATATCGAAAAAAAATTGCGACTTCCTCGAGCATCCAATTATCACGCGTAACAATCTGAATGAATTCCCACGATAAAGCCTTGCCATGAACATAAGCAGATTCCAGTGAAGGGTGAAATTGAATTTCAGAATTTTCTAGCGGTAGGCTTACGTTAAGGCGGCGCGTCTTTACGCAAATATCTTTGCGGGCATTGCAGAGAAAAAGTGTTTCTTTGCAATATTCAGCCCTACGCTCAGTGCTGTAGTGATAGGCGAGAATGCCATTATCATGCGTCTTTAGCTGCGGTGAGGCTACAACTAAAAACGAGTTGGCAACATCTAGACCTAACTCGTTTTTAAAAACTTCTGGCCATACCAACTCTATTGAAAAGTTGCAATAGGTGGGCAGTTGCGGATCGCGGCGTGCGCTTTGCCAAGCGAATGCAGCTGCGTCAAAGTTTTCATTCGCAAATCCTTCTTCTGTAATGATAGAAACTGGAAGTTTATAATCTGGGAACGGGGCAAGAAATTCAGTAGTGAAAAACCCTGCCTGCTCAAGCATATTTGCCAACACTTTACGGCCAAAAGTTTGTGGCTGATCTTTGCGATAACGCCCTTCAATGCCTATCATGGGTTGCCCCAGATGATCCTCTGGCGCGCCTGCAAAATACTTCAAACCCAACTGATTTTCGATTGCGATAATGAGCTTTCCATCTGGCTTGAGTAGAGGACGAACGTGCTCCAACATTGCAAGATGCGGGTTTTCTCCAGACATAAATAAGTTGGCGTATTCAAGCACGCCAATTAGTGTAATTACGTCAAATTGGTGATCGCATTGAAACTGGTCAAACTTTTCGGCTAAAACGGTGACATTATCTAAGTCGCAAGTACGTGAGCGAGCTATGCTTGCTCGGCGCGGGCTACCCTCAAGCGCTAAAACGTTGGCACCACACTCGCCAAGATAACGTGTGATGGCACCACAACCTGCGCCAATCTCAAGAATATCACCAGTAAGTGACTCAGAAAACGGTCGCATAATGTTGGCTCGCGTGCTGGATAAGTGATATAGCGATGGCCAATCTGTACAATGTTGACGAAGTTCTGTTGAAAGAACTGTCTTGTCGGTGGCTTGCTCAATAATGCGTGCTATACGAAGCTCAGTTTCATCCCCGTCACTATAGTTAATTCCTGCATATCCTGGTCTGGCTAAAACTTGAGTTTGTGAATCAATTACATATTCTGAATTAATAATAATTTTCATTATTTGATTATCTTTGTACTTAGATTTAGATCAAGATCAGCAAGCCCAAAAAAACTGCTATGAGGTTTTACTTGCAAGTGAATTGAGTCGTAGCGACGGTCGTGAGGGATAACCTTTTCCCCCTGCCGAGTAGCAATACCAAGTGAGACGAAATAATCACCTGGTGCAAGTCTACATTTAAGGGTGGCCTCTGCCTGTACAACCGATGCTTTCTGACCAAGCGATTGAAACTCATCGTTTTCAAGGGTCTCGGAATTGACGCCATATATTGTAACGCCTTCTTTTGTCTTGATCGTAATGCCCAGTATTGGTCGCAGAAGTTCACTAACGAACTGCACCGAAACTGCAAGGCAAATACTTTGTCCAGAGGTGACTGCCGATGGATATGGTTCACCATCCGCTGCCAAATAGAAGTCAAGGATTGACGCAGTGCCATCGCCCCAGCGATATTCGTGCGGGTTGTAGCCTAACCTAGTTGAGAATATGTCATCCTGACTGCTTAGTGAGTAAGCCACATCGCCCGTCGAAAGTACCGGCTTATCGGACGAGCTATTCTGCGGTTTACTTTCCAGTGTTTTTCTTTCTTTACCAAATAACAAATCCATATACCTGTTAACTATGCGTCGTGGCTCCCCACTTTCTAGCTGCTCACCATTGTTAAGTAAGATAGCATTCGAACAGTGCGTTACAATCTGCTCGCTAGAATGAGTTACGAGCAGGATGCTGGTTCCATTCTCTTTAAGCTGGCGTAATCTATCGAAACATTTTGCTTGGAATTTAGCATCCCCAACTGATAAAGCTTCATCCACAATCAAAATGTCTGGATCAATTTGTGACTGCACCGCAAAAGCAAGGCGCACCATCATACCACTGGAATAAGTTTTAACTGGCCGTTCAATAAACTCACCTATATCGGCAAACGCAACTATGTCATCATACCTTGCATCAACCTCCTCCTTACTTAAACCAAGCACAGCAGCATTCATATAAACATTTTCACGCCCTGTAAATTCCGTGTTAAATCCAGAGCCTAGCTCCAGCAACGCTGCGATCCGGCCATTGGTTTGAATGCTGCCGCTGGTCGGCGTGAGTGTCCCACAAATCATTTGCAACAAGGTAGATTTACCACTGCCATTGCGGCCGATGATACCGACCGTTTCACCTTTCTTGATTTCAAACGATACGTCTTTGAGTGCCCAGAATTCACGGAAGTATTGTTTTTGCTGCTTACCTGCTACACGTCTTATTCTCGGCATGACAAACTGCTTAAGCCTATCTCTTGGAGTTTCATAAATTTGGTAGCATTTGCTGAGGTTGCTGACGCGGATAGCTATATTGTTAGAGGACATCAGCAAAGCCTTTTCTCATTTTTTGAAACAAGGCATAGCCTGCCCAGGCGATTACAATAGCAGCTATGATATAAATTCCAAGCCCAATCCAGTTGGGGGTATGACCCCAAACCAGCACTTCTCGTGCTTGCTCAATCATAAAGGTAAGTGGGTTAGCCATAATGAATGGACGGAACCTTTCTGGCACTGCGGTCACTGGGTAAAAAACTGGGGAAAGGAACATTAACACGGTGGTGATAATGCCGATAGTTTGACCAACATCACGTAAAAACACACCGATAGCCGCCAGCATCCATGAAATTCCCAATGTAACGATCACTAACGGCAGTAGCACCAATGGTGTAAAAATCACTGTCCAGTGCAAGTAGCCATTAAACAATATAAAGGCAACCAGCAACACACCAAGACTTATCAGGCTATGGAATAAAGCCGCGCCCATGGCAATGACTGGCAGAATTTCAATGGGAAATACTACTTTCTTCACGTAATTAACATTAGAAAGAATAAGTGATGGCGCACGATTAAGCACCTCACTAAACAAGCCTATTACAATCATGCCCACAAACAATACTACGGCGAATAGGGTTCTACTCTCATCACCACCCCAACGTGATTTAAAAATCATTGAGAATACAAAGGTGTACACCACCAGCATAAACAAGGGGTTAAAGAACGACCAAGCCAAACCCATAGCTGAACCTTTGTAACGACCAACGACTTCACGCCTGGTCATTTGCACAATGAGTTGGCGGTTGCGCCAAAGACTCTTAGCCAACGATGTGAGGGATGTGGGCTGAGCTGCATGTGGGTTAATTGTTGTTGATGCGTGGGTCATGCAAAGTGTTCCGCTGTTGCTAATGTTTTGGCTTGTTGATCTTTGGCAGACAAGATAGGCTCACCGTTAGTCGGCCATTTTATATCAATAGTAGGGTCATTCCAAACAGTACTGCGCTCGTATTTAGGCGCATAGTAGTCTGTGGTTTTGTAAAGAAACTCCGCAGATTCTGAAAGCACTACAAAACCATGTGCGAAACCTTCAGGCACCCATAGTTGTTTTTTGTTTTCAGCGGATAAGACTTCTCCCACCCACTTGCCAAATGTAGGTGAGCTTTTGCGGATATCCACCGCTACGTCAAACACTTCACCTTGCACCACACGCACCAACTTACCTTGCGGTTGCTGAATTTGGTAATGTAATCCACGCAATACATTCTTTACTGACTTACTGTGATTATCCTGAACGAAGTTTACTTGTCGACCGATAAACGATTCAAACTTTGCTTGATTGAAGCTTTCAAAAAAGAAGCCACGCTCATCACCAAATACTTTGGGTTCTATGATGAGAACGTCGGGGATGCTAGTTGGGGTGATTTTCAAGGCTGAACCCCTTCTTTCAGTAATCGTTGCAAGTATTGTCCGTAGCCATTTTTAGCCAATGGTTGTGCCAGTCTTTCCAATTGCTCGGCGTTAATAAAGCCTTTGCGGTAGGCGATTTCTTCTGGGCAAGATACTTTCAAGCTTTGCCTATGTTCAATGGTTTGAATAAAGTTGCTGGCTTCAATAAGGCTCTCATGCGTGCCAGTATCTAACCAGGCATAGCCACGCCCCATGACTTCTACTGTGAGTTGTTGACGCTCAAGGTAAATACGGTTTAAGTCAGTAATTTCTAGCTCACCACGGGCTGATGGCTTAAGGTTGGCCGCCATTTCTATCACTTGATTGTCGTAAAAATACAGGCCAGTAACGGCATAATTGCTTTTAGGGTTGACAGGCTTTTCCTCTAAACTGGTCGCTTTACCTTGCTTATCAAAAGCCACCACACCATAACGTTCAGGGTCTTGCGCGTGATAAGCAAACACCGTTGCGCCTTGATCCTGCATCATCGCTTTTTCAAGTTGAGCATTTGGATCATGACCGTAGAAAATGTTGTCGCCCAGCACTAAAGCACTCAGGTCGTTGCCAATAAAATCTTTACCAATAACAAACGCTTGAGCAAGACCATCAGGACTCGGTTGTACCGCATATTGCAGGTTAAGACCCCATTCGCTACCATCACCAAGCAGTTGCTCAAAGCGTGGCGTGTCTTGTGGCGTAGATATAATCAAAATATCGCGCATCCCTGCCAGCATTAATGTACTGAGTGGATAGTAAATCATCGGTTTATCGTAAATAGGTAGCAGTTGTTTAGAAACCACCTTAGTCGCAGGGTATAACCGAGTGCCAGAGCCTCCAGCAAGAATAATGCCTTTACGTTGAGTCATTGTTATTTTTCCAGAATCTCAGTAAGCATACGAGTAACGCCACTTTGCCAATGGGGTAATTTAAGCTCGAAGGCATTCTGCAACTTTGTGGTATTTAAGCACGAATTCATTGGCCGTTTAGCCGCTATTGGGAAGGCGCTGGTGGGCACTGGCTGAATTGCCTCTGGTGAAACTTTAACTTCAATGCCTGCCTGACGTGCAAAATCAATCACAAAATTTGCATATTGATGCCATGAAGTTTGGCCGCTAGCGACAAG
Source organism: Gammaproteobacteria bacterium (assembly GCA_009692285.1). GTDB lineage: Bacteria > Pseudomonadota > Gammaproteobacteria > Steroidobacterales > Steroidobacteraceae > UBA964. The sequence continues at coordinate 14,381 of SHZO01000027.1, forward strand.
GTGGTATAGACCACAAACTTCAGAACGTTGCAGTGCTGTGCGAATTGCATGTGCAGTAATGTCAGCCAACAAGTCAGCACCTGTAGGGGCACTAATTTGGTCATCAATCACTTTTAGGCTATCACGTTCCTGTGCCAGTTTCAGCATGGTTTTAGCAAAGTTGCCCCCTCGTGCGGCATATACCCAGCTAGTGCGGAAAATGAGATGCTTGCAGCCAGAAGCAATAATCGCCGCTTCACCTTCAAGCTTGGTTTTTCCGTAAACACTTAATGGGCCAGTCGCATCTGTTTCTAACCATGGCTTATCACCCGCACCATCAAACACGTAATCAGTCGAATAATGAATTAGCCATGCGCCACTACGCTTAGCTTCTTTTGCTAAAATACCTGGAGCCAGAGCATTAATGGCACGGGCCAATTCTGGCTCACTTTCAGCTTTATCAACCGCAGTATGCGCCGCTGCATTGACGATAATGTCTGGTGAAACATCACGAATAGTTTGAATGAGACCGTCCAGGTTGGTGAAGTCGCCACAGTGATCTTGACTATCAAAGTCCAGTGCAAACAATTCACCTAACGGTGCAAGACTCCGCTGCAACTCCCAGCCGACTTGACCGTTTTTACCAAAGATGAGGATCTTAAGCGGTTTCATTCAGCACGCTCAGCATAATTCTTTTCAACCCATTCACGGTAAGCACCCGATTGAACATTAGCTACCCATGATTGACTTTCTAAATACCACTGAACAGTTTTACGAATACCCGTATCAAAGGTTTCAGCTGGTTTCCAACCAAGCTCACGCTCTATTTTACTTGCGTCAATGGCATAACGGCGATCATGACCTGGGCGGTCTGTCACATAGATGATTTGTTCGCGATAACTTTTACCATCGGCCCTAGCAGAGCATTCATCCAATAACGTGCAAACAGTATTAACAATATCTATATTCGCCTTTTCATTCCAGCCGCCTACGTTGTATACCTCGCCGACTCTTCCTGCTTCTAGTACGCGACGAATGGCGCTGCAATGATCTTTAACATAGAGCCAATTTCTAATTTGTTGCCCATCGCCATACACAGGCAATGATTTGCTTGCGAGCGCATTCACAATCATTAGCGGTATTAACTTTTCAGGGAAGTGATATGGGCCATAATTATTTGAGCAGTTAGTGGTAAGCACAGGCAAGCCATAGGTGTGATGATACGCTCGCACTAGATGATCACTCGCCGCCTTACTTGCTGAATACGGACTATTAGGCTCATAATGATGAGTTTCAGTAAATGCTGGTTCATCTTTAGCAAGCGACCCATATACTTCATCGGTGGATACATGTAGAAAACGAAAGTTTTGTTTAGCATCGCCTTGCAGGTTTCCCCAATAGGCACGCACAGCTTCTAGCAAGTGAAAGGTGCCAACGATATTGGTTTGGATAAAGTCTTCTGGACCATGAATAGATCTATCCACATGACTTTCAGCTGCAAAATTCACAATGGCACGGGGTTTATATTGAGCAAAAAGGTTGGCTACTAGTGCAGAATCACCAATATCACCTTTAACAAAAATATGCCTATCATCTCCGTCAAGCGACGCAAGGTTCTCACGATTACCCGCGTAGGTTAATACGTCGAGGTTGATTACCGCCTCATCGGATTGCGACAGCCATTCCAAAACAAAATTAGCGCCGATAAATCCAGCGCCACCCGTTACTAAAATCATTATATAACCTTAAGTTTATTATTGTAGCAATGCTCACGAAATGGGCACGGGATTTTTCCGACATAGATTACCATGCCAATCAGCACCTGACCTTGAGCAAATAAGCCTATTGCGATGATGTCCAACAATTCGACGGCGGCGAACAACGCCAGAAAACACACTAGCAAAGCATAGCGGTTGAGCTTAAGAATGATAATCTCAAGCTTATGAAGTATCTTAAGTTCACGGATAAACTCATAAATGGGTTCGGCAATGCGTTCCCAAACCAGC
>SHZO01000028.1 GCA_009692285.1 Gammaproteobacteria bacterium
CTTAGGCCTGACCTTAGATTATGGTCCTTATGGTTGGTTGGAGGGCTATGACTCTACATGGACACCTAATACGACTGATTCTGCAGGTCGTCGCTATGCCTACGGTAATCAGCCAGCAATTGCGCTGTGGAATTTAGAGCGTCTAGGGGGCGCTTTATTGTCATTGGTTGGTTCAAAAGAGTGTATTTTAGAAGGACTAGAGCATTATAAAAGTGTTTATCATTTTAGATATAATGAAATGGTTGCAAAAAAACTTGGCCTTGAGGATTTGCAAGGCCATGGTGACATCGCTTTATTAGATGATCTATTTTCTAATCTAACATCAAGTGAAACTGACATGACTATTTTCTTTCGCGAGTTGGGCGAGGGTAGTGTGCATCCAGTACGTGCTGCGCTTTATGATCAGAATGCATGGCAGGGTAATTTAGTTGTGCTTTGGGATAAGTGGTTATCGAGATACGCAAAGCGCGTGGAGTTGCAGTCGTCAAGTGATCAGGTACGTCGTGAACTTATGCGGAGCGTCAATCCGTGCTACGTGCCGCGTAATTATTTAGCACAACAAGCTATCGATGCCGCTACCCAAGGGGATTTGCATCCTTTACATGAATTACTTGCGGTTTTGTCAACTCCTTATCAAGAGCAAGCTGGCCGCGAGTCTTATGCTGCTCGACGACCGGAGTGGGCGCGTCATAAAGCTGGATGTTCTGCACTCTCCTGCAGCTCTTAATATTTATTTGTTGACTTGGGAAAAGGAAAGACCTTAATGTTAGCACAGTTTGTGAGGTGCCTTTAGCCTTCATTTTAGATGAAGACTTTGGGTGAAACGGGAAGTTGGTTACTCCAACACTGCCCCCGCAACGGTAATCGAGAGTAAGCGAGTCATTTCTAGTCACTGCGTTCCAGCTGTTGGGATGTGGGAAGGCGACTCGCACAACCGCACTGTCGCAGTGCGCTCTCGTTAGTCCGGAGACCGGCCTCATGATTCATTAGCAAAACATTGCGCACGGGTGGTCGCGCAAAGGAGTTTTTTATGTGTATGAAGGCTTATGCCGGTTCGTCGGTATTTTTGTCTGCTATCTTGCTCTCTTTAGCGCTGACTTCTCGAAGTATTTTGGCTGCAGATTCCCCAGAATTAGTAATTATTACTGCCTCGAGAGTCCCCCAAAATATTGACGATATACTGGCCTCTGTAACAGTGATTGATCGTGCAGAAATTGAGCGATCTCAAGCACGGACACTCGATGAGATACTTGCCAAGGTCGAGGGCATCTCGATCGCTCGTTCCGGTGGCGTAGGTCAAGTTACTTCAATTTTTTTGCGAGGTAGTGAGTCGGATCATACTCTTTGGCTCATTGATGGTATTCGAATTGGTTCTGTGACAGCAGGGCTGCCCGCCTTGCAAGATTTACCTATTGACTCTATTGAGAGGATTGAGATTGTGCGTGGACCGCGCTCAAGTTTGTATGGTGCAGATGCAGTCGGTGGCGTAATCCAAATTTTTACTCGTCGCGACAAAGGTGCAACGCCGAGTGCGAGAGTCACTATGGGTTCAGCCGGCAGTGTCCAGGGTTCTGCTGCCGTAGGCTTGATTGCTAATCAAGCTTCATTTGATTTACAAGTCTCACATTTAAAAACTGATGGTAGTAATGCCTGCTTAGGCTTACCTTATCCCCCCGGTGGCGGTTGCTTTACGCTAGAGCCAGATCGTGATCCGTATCGTAATACTAGTGGTAATTTTCGTGCTACTTATCAATTTGATGAAGGTTCGGAGCTTGAAGGATTTGTGCAACGCAGTAAGGCTCATGTCGCCTTCGATAGTTCATGGCTCAATGAATCAGATTTAATCAACCAGATTGCTGGAATAAAATTTAGCACAGTATTAATTGACCAGTTGCGTTCAAATTTAAGTGTCGGTCGCTCTTGGGATAAATCAACAAGTTTGCGTAAGGGTTCTAGTTACACCAGTGTTTTTAATTCCTCGCGCGAATCTGTTTCATGGCAGAATGACCTTAGATTTGCCGGTGGAGACTGGGTACTAGGCTTGGATTGGTTGCGTGACCAAATTCAAAGCGATACCGCCTATGTGGAAACTGCCCGCGATAATAAAGCTGTGTTTGGTCAATATGCTTCTCAAATTGGTGCTCAAAGTGTCACTGCCGCGCTGAGGTTAGATGATAACCAGCAGTTTTCTAAAAACACCACGGGTTCTTTAGGCTGGGGATTTCGTTTTAAATCTGGGTTGCAGGCGTATGCCAGTTTTGGTACGGCCTTCAAGGCCCCTTCATTTAATGATTTGTATTACCCAGACTTTGGTAATTCAGACCTACTACCTGAGCACAGTAGGACTGGGGAGTTCGGCTTTAAGCAAAAACTAGATTGGGGTCGGTGGGCGGTCAGTGCCTACCGCAGCGAAGTCAAGGATCTAGTCGCTTTTGATCTAGATACTTACCTGCCACAAAACATTCAAAGTGCGCATATTGTTGGTCTTGAAGGCTCCTTGCAGTGGCATTCGGGCCCATGGCACCTACACCAATCCTTAAGTATTTTGCAGGCAGAGGATCGCAGTAAGGGTGCAAGCAGTGGACGTGAATTACCACGCAGACCTAAATTCTCAGCCAGCTCCTCATTGGGCTGGTTGTCTGGAGATTGGGACTTAGGTGCAAGCTTTCAATACGTGAGTCGCCGTTATGATGATTTGGCTAATGCACGCAGGCTCGGTGGGTATGGTCTCTTAGACCTAACAGTAGATCGGAGGATGCATTCGGTTATTAACCTTCAACTACGGCTCTCCAATGCTTTAGATCACCAATACCAGAACGCAACCCTGTATCCTGCGTTGGGACGCGAAGTATTTTTAACTGTTCGCTATCGCGCGCCGCGTTAATACTCCTCATAATCAAGCTCAGGAGCTTAGGAAATATGACTCTCAATTTTCGGCCAAATTTGATGATTATTGCCACTTTAGCTGTATTAATGTGCGTCACGCGCCTGGGTCACTTTGGTGAGTATGCCGGCGTGCCTGATGCCTCATGGGCCGTCTTTTTCTTGGGGGGCTTATGGCTTCGTGACCCGCGTGTATTTGCTGCATTTTTTGCTTTGGGATGGTTGGTCGATGTCGTTGCCGTGAGCTTAGGGACTCCCGCGGACTGTTTTTCTCTCGCCTATGTGGCTTTGATTCCTGCCTATGGAGCGTTGTGGTTAGCGGGTACTGTCGGAGCGACTCGTTTGGGAGCTTCGTACTTAGATACTGCATTGCGTACCGCAGTTCTGCTTATATCAGGTTGTAGTACTACATTTGTTCTCGCTAACCTTGGTATGTTTTGGTTTGCACCTTCGACTACGGATATAACTTTGCTAGATTTTGCCTATAAGGTTGGTGGATACTTTCCAGGTTATTTATTAACTTGCGGCATTTATGTAGTTGGTGGTTTAGTGGCTCGTAATTTGTTAGACATGCTCAACACACGATTGAGTACGCAGATTCGTTGAACTTAAGACAGTCAGTTTGAATGCATAATTTATCATGACTGATGAGCTATCGCGGCGTGCTTTAATTGGTAGCTTGGGCTTGTTAGGTGCTGCTAGTGCGAGCGCTGTTGGAAAAGTCTTTTTGCAAGCGCCCGCTCGTCGATTTATCGGAAAAGTTGCCCTTGTCACTGGAGCAACCTCTGGTATGGGAGCAATCACCGCTCGTGCTTTAGCTGCTGAATCAGCCATGGTAATTTTTTGTGGTCGTCGTGAAGACGAAGGGCGCTTAGTTGAACAAGAAATTATAACCCAAGGTGGTATCGCGCAGTTTGTCCGCACGGATGTTACTGATGAGGACCAGGTTAAAGCCCTAATTCAGGGTATTGCAGACCGTCATGGTCGTTTAGACTTTGCTTTCAATAACGTGGGTACCTCTGATGGCTCAGGCTTATTACATGAAATTTCTGTGGCTGATTTTGATCTTGTGAATACAACGAATTTACGGGGCAACTTTTTGCAATTGAAATATGAATTACAGCTGATGTTAAAAAGTGGCGGCGGAGTAATCGTTGGTAATAGCTCCATTGCTGGTATACGTTATCTTGCTACTAAAGCCCATTATTCGGCAACGAAGCACGGAGTTATAGGTATGTACTGTGCGAGTGCCCTAGGTTATGCCTCGCATAACATTCGGATTAATGTAATTTGCCCCGGCCTCATTAAAACTGAGAAAGCGATGCGGGTGCTTGGGGGCAACGAAAGGGCCTTAGATGGGCGTATTCCGATGGGTCACATTGGTGAGTCGACCGATGTAGCAGCGGCGGTGCTGTGGTTGTTCTCTGACGAAGCGCGCTATATCACTGGTGCGGTACTGCCTATCGACGGTGGTCAATCGGTCGCGTAAAATCAAGGCATGGACTTATCCAGTCGTCGCAAACGCTTTGTCATGCTCCGCTTATTGCCACTCCTGGCATTAGTGTGGGTCAGTTTGCCGTTGCATCACTGTCAATCTGCCCAAGCTAAACCAGCTTGTCATCACGTTATGGATAACGATGGCATCCATTATTCAGCCCTTCCGCGCTGCGATGATATTGCTAAGCCTGCTCCGGATCTTAGACCCACAATTGACGCGGTTGCCACGCCACTGTTATCTCTTTGCCTCTTTATTTTTTATGTCATCTTAAGCGGTCCTTTGGCGCGAATTGGTGAACCTTTACTTGGGCCTCCTTTAATACCTCTGTATCTTAAAAATTCTATCTTTTTGATTTAGCTCACAAGGCGCTTCGAGGTTTGCCTTTGAGATTTACGATGAGGATTTTAGGATGTTATACAAAAATATTTATGCTTTAACGCTCTTTTTTTTATTAGGAGGTTGTGCAAATTTACCTAATGAACGCGTGGAGCGCGAGGTCGGTAAGCTTGCTGAAGAACAAGGGGCTGGAAAGATCTCTTGGCGCCGTACTAAGGAAGCCGACAATGCAGTAAAAGCACTAATTAACGATGCGCTAAGTGCAGGGTTGAAGCCTGATGATTCGGCTCAATTGGCTCTGTTGTCGAATCCTGATTTGCAAGTCCACTTTGAGACTTTAGGTATTGAACGTGCAGATTATTTGAGCGCTGCGAGCGCTCCTAATTCTGTTTTGCAATGGCAGCGCCTCACTCAAAGCGGAGTTGATGGTGCTGCGGTTGAATGGGGTTTAACAAGAAATATTCTGCAACTTATTCTTTGGCCAACCAATCGTCGTGTTGCTAAGTTGGACATGGACGGCGCTCAATTAAGAGCTGCGGATGAAGTTGTGAAATTAGCCCTCCGTGCACGTACTGAACATATGCATGCTTTGGCTCAGCAGCATATTGTTGAGCTCCAGGTGGCACATACAGATCTTGCGCGACTAGCCTTTGAATTAGCAGGGCGTTTTCGAGAGGCTGGTAATTTACCCCTTGGGGAGTTAGAAGAAGAGCGGACGCGTTGGATGGAAGCTCGACGTGCGCTTGATGAAGAAAAACTACAATCTTTTAATGATGAGTTAAATTTGTCACGCACCTTGGGTATTTTAGGGTTAGGAAATGAGCTCAAACTGCGTGGTCAATTATCTGAGTTGCCTGAAAAAGAATTAAGCCTATTAGATCTTGAACGGTTAGCTCTTCAGCGACGCTTGGACTTGCGAGCTGCCTACCAGAGTACAAAGGCGCGTTTGGTCCGATTAGGAAGTGTCCGTTGGGCACGCTTTACTCCGAGTATCGAAGTTGGCACCACTACAGCCAAAGAAGATAATGGTAGTCAAACTAGCGGCCTTACAGCCAGTCTTGAGTTGTCCTTATTTAGTCAACAGGAGGCAAGCTTGGCAGCTAGTGATTCTCTAGCGCGTTTAGCAATGCGCCGTGCAGAATCTTTGGCTATGGATGTTCGTGTACAGGTTAGGCAAGCCCAGGCAGAAATGGCAGTTGCGCGTGCTCGGGTTGAAGCATGGAAGAATGAGGTTATTCCAGCGCGTGCCGTCTTAGTAGATAATCGTGTTCGAGAATTCTTCTTTATGTTGAAAGGACCTTTCGATCCTATGCGCGCAAAACAAGCAGCCCTCGAGGCAGAAATCGAGTATACCCGTGCTCTACGCGATTACTGGGAGGCGCGCGCGCGACTAGCGCTGGCTACAGGTGATTTATCTCTGTCGATTGCGGAAAAAATGACATGAAAAATACAGATAAAACAAATATGACTGGAACAGCTACAAAACTCTCGAGACGTAACTTACTGCTTGCCACCGGTGCGTTAGCGACTTCTACGGGTACTGCAGCCGGTATGAGCACAAAGACTAGTACGCATCTAGAAGCATTGGGAGGCTCCAAGCATAAACGCGTAACTACACTTAATGGGCGTAGCTTGCCTTATCGTTTACGGGGAGGGGTCAAAGAATTTCATCTCATAGCCCAAGAGTTTGAGCATGAGTTTGCCCCAGGCACTACCGTAAAAGCTTGGGGCTATAACGGCAGCACGCCTGGACCAACCATTGAAGCCTTCGAAGGTGATCGGGTGCGTATTTTTGTGACTAATCAGTTACCAGAACATACAACCGTACATTGGCACGGTATTTTGCTACCTAACGGTATGGATGGAGTGGGTGGTTTAAATCAGCCCCATATCTTACCAGGTGAAACCTATGCCTATGAGTTCACACTGAATGAATCTGGCACTCGCATGTATCATCCGCACGCAGACGAGATGGTGCAACAAGCTATGGGTATGATGGGTTTATTTATTATCCATCCGCGCAGTACAGAACATGCCGTAGATCGTGACTTTGCAATTCTATTACATAATTGGGCCGTACATCCTGGGACTTCACGACCTGATCCTTCCATCATGACTGAGTTTGATCTTTGGACTTTGAATGGCAAAGTTTTTCCCGTCATTGAGCCCATGGTAGTGCGTACTGGGCAACGTGTTCGTATTCGACTTGGCAACCTCTCGATGCATGATCATCCTATGCATCTGCACGGCACACATTTTAAAGTGGTGGGCACTGATGCCGGTCGGATTGCTGAGTCGGCGCAATGGTCTATGACTACGGCTTTAGTGCCTGTGGGTGGAACACTGGACCTTGAATTTATAGCTCGTGCACCAGGTGATTGGCCCTTTCATTGTCATAAGTCTCATCACACTATGAATGCTATGGGTCATGAGGTGCTTAATCCATTGGGTGTTAAGCAGAGCGATTTAGATGCTCAGATTGCGAAATATTTGCCAGGTTATTTTTCAATGGGCGAGAAGGGTATGTCCGAGCATCAGGTTCATACTGATATGGGGCATCACCCCGCACCTGAAAACACTTTGCCGATGGGCGCAGGTAAGGGTTTGTACGGTAACTTGGAGATGGGTGGTATGTTTACATTGCTCAAAGTTAGAGACCATCTGCGTAATTATGATGATCCAGGTTTTTATCAAGCACCTGCGGGGACTATGCCACGGCGCGTGAGTAGTGATCCTAACTTCAAGCTTTAAACCTGAAGTCTAAAGTTCATTGTTTATCTATACCTGCAGCGCGCTTTAAGCGCTGCGCAAGTGAAAACAGGTGTACCTCAGAGGGGCCGTCATATACTCTGAATCCACGGATCTCGCACCAAATTCGAGAGACTTGGGTTTCATCGACGATCCCGCCCCCTCCTAAAATTTGTATGCAACGATCGACTATTTGGAAGAGCGTGTCTGCGCAGCTGTATTTCGCCATGCTCGATTCGCTTGAGGCTCGGCTGCCTTTATCGAGTGTCTAGGCTACATAGTCGATCATCAGTTATGTTTGACGTAAGTCTATTTCGTTACGGGCCAAAGAACAGCCTACGTCTTCATGATCAATAAGGGCACCTCCAAAGGATTGCTGTTTGCAGGCATAGTCTGTTGCGATATCGTGCGCGCGCCGCGCTGAGCCCCACCAACGCATACAGTGCGTGAGCTGCGCGGGAGCAAGCCGTATTTGAGCATAACGGTAGCCTTCATGTGCTTCACTTAAAATCTGCGAGCCGTGGACGCGCACATCATCTAGGCAAATCACGCCATGGCCACCGGGCCAAGCTTCATCCGCTGTGTGCATCACACGTTCTATACTTAACCCAGGTGTGGGTAGGGGTGTGAGAAACACTGTTGAGCTGGTGCCTGTACACGCCATGATGATGCCAAAGGTTGCACCATCAATACCAGAGATAAACTATTTGCGACCATTGATGATCCAGTGGTTACCATCTTCATAGGCTTCGGTACGCATCATACTGGGATCTTAGCCGGCACCACCATCAGGTTCGGTCATGAAGAATGACGATCGTATATTGCCTGCAGCCAATGGTTTGAGGTATTGCTCTTTTTGTGCAGATGTAGCAACACGCTCAAGTAATTGCATATTGCCCTCGTCAGGCGCGGCACAATTCATGGCCAAGGGGCCGAGTAAAGAATAACCACTGGCTCTCAGCACTGTCGCAATCTCGCGATGGTTGAGCCCGTATCCGCCCCACTCGGAGCCTACTTGAGGCGAGAGCAAGCCTGCCAATCGAGCCTTCTGCCTCATCTCTTGAACGAGATCATCGCTGATCCCGTAAAACAGACGTGGATCTGATTCATAGGGGATAATTGATTCACGAATAAATTGCAGCGTTCGTTGCTCAAGTTCAAGTTCCCTTGGGCCACGTTGAAAATCAACCATCGCTGTGATTCCGCAGATTTTTTAAGGGGAGTTTACCAAGGGAGGGTAGTTGAGACTGAAAACACTACTTTACTCTTTGAAGTGAACACATCATCCGTTGTTCTAATCAAGCTTTTCAAGTCGCTACCATCAACCCATTTCAGTGCTAACGCAAAGTTACCTAAATCTTTAGTGATGCCTACTGAGTAATCAGCATAACTACCCTCGGTAGTTTCCCAATAATCACCGTTACTGTAACCCAAGTGCAAAGCTAGATCGAAATCGTTTGGTAGTGGAATAGTGCCATTACTTTCTATGTATGTTGCAGATTCACCTGTGTTTCCGTAATCCCAGGCATACCAGATTTTGGCTGTAATGGCTTTGTAGCTTATGCCAGCATAAGCTTCTCCAAACTGTATTTTGTCTTTGTCAGGCATGTAGGTGTATTGCAGGACACCTAGATCAAAGCCGACGTCTTCGTTAAAAGAACCCTTGAAGCCACCAATAATGTCTAGTTCGATATTAGCTTTGGCGTCCTCACCAAACTCAACATTACTTGCCCAAGCACTAACATAGAAACCAGATTCACCGGCCCAATCTACGCTCACTTGCAGCGCAGGGTCGCCAGCAGTTTGCGTAAGGCCGCGAAAGTCATAGTCAGAGGTCAGTGTCACCGTAGAGCTAACTTCAGCCTGTGCGAGCGTAGAGGAGGCTGCGATTAACACAATTATTGGTAGCAAAGCAGATATTTTTTTCATACGTATATTGTCCTTATAAAAAATTTTCAGTAAATCCAATGTCTCGTCAGATGGGTAGTGCAATTATTGTGCCATTTTTAATAAGTCTTAAAGGGGTTTAAGGCATTGATTTTAGGCTAAGGTTGGGAGTGTTATTAATCCTGAGAGTATAAATATGTCACCCCATAGTTCAATGGTTACAATACAGCAATGATTCTAGAAAATCCCATTTTAAGCGTTTCAGATTGGCATAACAGAGCACGCAGGCTCTTCCCTCGAGGCGAGGCTTTTATCGCGGGGCAGCGGGTACCTGCGCGCTCGGGGGCTACATTTGCTAAGTACAGTCCCCTCGATGGGCGGTTGCTGGCCCAAGTGGCTGCTTGTGATCAAGCAGATATTGATGCCGCTGTAGCTAGTGCGCGGCTCACTTTTGAGAGTGGGGTATGGAAAGAACAGCCTCCTTCTAGACGTAAAAAAATTTTACAGCGGTTTGCCGAATTAATCTTAAGTGCACGTGAAGAGCTAGCGTTACTTGAAACCTTAGATATGGGTAAGCCGATCACCGATAGTCTTAAGGTAGATGTGCCGAGCGCTGCACACTGTATCCAGTGGTATGCAGAAGCAGTAGATAAGATCTATGGCGAGGTTGCGCCAACTGGACCCAGTGCCTTAGCAACTATTACCCGTGAACCGGTGGGGGTTGTTGGTGCAATAGTGCCCTGGAATTTTCCCCTGATTATGGCCGCCTGGAAAATTGGACCAGTGTTGGCAGCAGGTAATTCTTTGGTACTAAAGCCCTCAGAGAAGTCACCGTTTACCGCCTTGCGTTTAGCCGAGTTAGCCATGGAAGCAGGTATCCCTGCAGGCGTTTTTAACGTCGTACCTGGATTAGGTATTACAGCAGGTAAGGCCTTGGCGCTTTCGATGGATGTTGATGCAATTGCGTTTACTGGCTCAACTGCTACAGGTAAGTTAGTGATGCAATATGCTGCGCAATCAAATCTTAAGCGCGTGGGCTTGGAGTGTGGTGGTAAGTCAGCCAATATTGTCATGGCAGATTGTCCTGATCTTGATGTCGCAGCGCATGCCGCCGCATCTGCAATTTTTTTCAATCAAGGCGAAATGTGTTCAGCTGGTTCGCGATTATTAGTTCAAGAGCCTATTCGTGAGGCATTACTGAAAAAGGTAGTGGCTCTAGCAAAAGATTTTTCACCAGGTGACCCTCTGGATCCTGTGACACGCTTGGGAGCGGTGGTTGATGATGCCCAGCTGCAGTGCGTGTTGGGCTATCTACGTTCTGGTCAGGATGAGGGCGCGCGTTTGCTTTGTGGTGGCGAGCGTGCACGGCAAGACAGTGGTGGTTTCTTTGTTACTCCTACGGTATTTGACAGTGTAACCCCAAATATGCGCATTGCCCGTGAAGAAATATTTGGACCGGTGCTTTCTTGTATCTCCTTCGAAAGTCCAGAAGACGCAATAAAATTAGCTAATGACTCTATTTATGGCCTTGCTGCCGCTGTGTGGAGTCGTGATATCAGTACTGCGCATCGTGTGGCACGTGCCCTGAAAGCCGGAACTGTATATGTAAATTGCTATGACGCTGATGATATAACTGTGCCGTTTGGCGGCTATAAACAATCAGGTATGGGCCGAGATAAGTCTTTGCATGCCTTTGATAAGTACACTGAGATTAAAACTACTTGGATTAATCTAGGCTAGCGGAGTTTATTTTCTGAATACTTTATTGCGTCAGTTTTTGGCTAGTGTTCCCCGTGGCTTTGCAGACTTACTAGCTCGTGAGCTCATTGAATTTGGTGCCCTGGATGTGCGTGAGCGTGGTAATGCAGTAGCTTTTACCGGTACGCTAGAAGTGGCCTATCGTGCTTGTCTTTCATCTTGGACTGCCAGTCGTATATATGTTGAAGTACTGCGCTTTGAGGCCTATGACGATGCCGAGATTTATGCTGCGCTCCGTGCGATTGATTGGACGGTACATATTAACCCTCAATTTACTCTTGCTTGCGAGTGGAGCGGCAAACACCCGGCTATTTCTAATACCCACTTTGGAACATTGCGTTTAAAAGACGCAATTTGCGATTCTTTGCGAGATAGCACCGGCATACGACCAGATATCGCTACCCAAGAGCCTGGAGTACGCGTACATGCGCATGCAGTCGGTACTAAAGTTACTGTGTCGATTGATCTTGCTGGTGAAGGTTTACATCGGCGCGGTTGGCGTGCGGCGACAGGCGAGGCTCCCCTTCGTGAAAATGTCGCAGGAGGTATTTTGCTACGTGCGATGTGGCCAATGCAAAGTGCCAGCGGCGCACCATTCTTAGATCCTATGTGTGGTTCAGGTACTTTTGTTATTGAAGCAGCTCGTATGGCAGCGGGGTTTTCGGCCAATCAAGGTCGCAATTACTTTGGTTTTCAGCGTTGGCAGCAGCATGATGTAGAGCTTTGGCAGCAAGTTTATAATTTAGCCCTCACACGTTCCAGTGTGGGGTTAGAAGCCATGCGTGCTCAGCCTCCAAAAATCTTTGGTTGTGATCATGATGCGCGTGCAATTCGAGTAGCACGTGAAAATGCATCGTATGCTGGTGTGTCAGAATTAGTGCGTTTCGAGGTGAGTGAATTAGGTGAGAGCCGGCCTTTTGTTGATTTTCCAGCAGGGCTACTGTGTACCAACCCGCCTTGGGGTATACGCCTTGGGGACGATTCGCAAGCTCGTACAGTTCACGCGCAACTTGGCGAAGTTTTGCGAACACATTTTATAGGCTGGCGTGCTGCTGTGCTCACGGGAGATGCGAGTCTTGGTTTGGAGTTGGGTTTGCGTGCATCGCGTGTGCACACAGTCTACAACGGGGGTATTGAGTGTCGTTTACTTAGAATCGAGGTGGCCACTGAGACCATCCGCGATTTACGCCCTCGCCAAGAGTCTAGAATAAATACCGAACTCACTCAAAGTCCGGGTGCAGTCATGTTTGGTAATCGCATTACCAAAAATTTAAAGAAATTGGTGGCTTGGACGCGCCGCGAGAGTGTGAGTTGCTACCGTATATATGATGCTGATATGCCCGAATACTCTTTTGCGATTGATCAATACACCACCACAGACAAGTCTTCATCTGCGAGTGGCCTGCGTTGGTTAGTCATGCAGGAATATATGGCGCCTGCTGATATCCCTGAAGAATCTTTGCGAAAACGCCGCGGTGAAGCTTTGGCTGGGTTGATTCTGGCTACCGGAATAGCGCGCGAGCAAATTCAATTACGCACTCGTCGGCGTAATAAGCGTGGTGAGCAATATACTAAGCGAGATCAGCTTGGTGAATACCATGTTGTAATAGAGAATGAATTGCAGTTTCGCGTTAATTTTGGTGATTATTTAGATACAGGTTTATTTCTAGATCACCGTAGTACACGCATGCGTTTGCGTAATGCGGCACATGGCAAAAGATTTTTAAATCTATTTTCTTATACTGGTAGTGCAACAGTTTATGCTGCTGCAGGTGGCGCGAGTGCCACCACAGCAGTTGATCTGTCAGCTACTTACTTGGACTGGTCACGTTCGAACCTTGCCCTTAATGGATTTGATCATCCTCAGCACATCAGAATTCAAGCTGATGTTAGAAATTGGTTGCGTGAATCCGCCACAATTCAGCAAAAATTTGATTTGATTTTTTGTGATCCTCCGACATTTTCTAATAGCAAACGTATGCAAGGTATTTTCGATGTGCAGCGTGATCATGCTGACTTGATAGAAGAATGCATGGCAGTACTTGCACCTGAGGGTTTATTGTTGTTTTCAACTAACTCTCAGAAATTTAGATTAGATGATTGGTTACCCACGCGTTATGACGTCCGCGATATTACTAAAGCAACCATCCCCATAGATTTTTTTCGAAATACACATATCCATCAATGTTTTGAGGTGCGTATTCCTACCACGGGAGTCACTCCGGTCCGCGCAACTGCTGGTTTGACCGAAATTTAGAGGCTCTCAACATCGCTATGGATTTTAGTTTTTATAATGCGTATCGTGCGCGCCTATGAAACATACTCTTCTCAGTAATTTATGTCTGATTATTGGTTTTAACTGCTTATTTTTAGCTCTAGGGGCTTGCGGAGGTAGGGGCGGTGCTAAGGCTCCAGTAGCTGCCAGTTCTTTGACGGTGACGGTTACCCAAGCGGTTAGTCGACAGGTGGAGAGACAAGTCGTGGCTTCCGGCTCTGTGGCTGCCTGGCAGGAAGCCTCCTTGGGTGTTGAGCTTACTGGCATTCGTGTTGCACGAGTATTAGTCGAAGTTGGTGCGCAGGTGCGAGCCGGTCAAGTCTTGGTTGAGCTGGATAAACGTACTCTAGAAGTTCAGGCGCGCCAGTCGGACGCCAGTCTTGCCCAAGCCCGCGCTAGTTTTGATTTAGCACGCGCGCAAGCTAGCCGAGGTGAGAGTCTACGCGACCAAAACCTTATATCAAAAAGTAATTACGATGAGTTGCTCGCCAATCTTGCTAAGACAAAAGCCCAGGTGGACTCTGCTGAAGGTGAGCGCGATGCATCTCGCTTGCGCTTAGGTTTTGCAACGCTCCGTGCGCCTGATGCCGGTATTATTTCTGGACGCTTTGTGCAGCCTGGGCAAATTGTTGCCTCGGGCGTTGAGTTGATTCGGTTGATTAGTCGTGGCCGATTGGAGTGGCGTGCTGAAGTTTCTGAGGCAGATCTGCCTCGTATTAAAATTGGCGCATTGGTGCAATTAAGTACTACGAACGGCGAAAATATTATGGGGCGCATTCGGGCAGTTTCACCTTCATTAGATTTTCAGCGCCGCACTGCATTAATTTATGTCGACTTGCCGCAACCCGGCTCATTTCGCGCAGGCATGTTTGCGGAGGGGCGCTTGGCGGTTGGTTCGGCAAATGTGCTTCTAATCCCGCGCGAATCTGTGGTATTTCGAGATGGCTACCCATATGTGTTTGTCTTAGGTCAGGCTGGGCGAGTTGCGCAGCGGCGTATCGAAGTTGGTATGGCACAGGCCAATAATATTGAGGTTCGTGCGGGCCTCCAGCCGAGCGATAAACTAGTGGTTCGCGGGGCCGGTTTTTTGGGTGATGGTGACATAGTTAAAGTGGTTGTGGGGTCAGGAATTTGAACCTCTCTCTTTGGGGTATTCGCAATCCGATACCCGCAGCTCTGGTTTTTGTAGTTTTATGTATTTGGGGTTTGTATGGCTTATACAAACTCCCCATTTCTTATTTGCCCGATATTGCACTGCCTGCCGTGCAAGTTTCAGTATCTTTACCAGGCGCCACACCTTCGCAACTGGAAACTGAAGTTACTCGAAAGATAGAAGATGCCATTGCAAACGTCGCTGATATTAAAGAAATATCTTCTGCCGTAAGTGAAGGCGCATCGATTACTAAGGTTGAGTTTGAAATCGGGCGTGACCTAGAAAGAGCCTTGGATGAGGTGCGTGATGCCGTTACGCGTGTGCGTCGCGACTTGCCAGCAGATATTGACGAACCAGTTATTCAACGGCTTAATCTTGTTGGGGGCACTTTGCTTGCCTATTCGGTCGAGTCCGATCGTTTGGCTCCGGATGAACTCTCTTGGTTTGTCGATAGTACCGTGGCTAAGGGATTCTATGGCGTAGCAGGCGTGGGATCCGTGACGCGCACGGGCGGTATTAATCGGGAAGTTCGTATAGAGCTGCGACCAGATGCACTGCAAGCCTTTGGCGTAACGGCAGGAGCTGTTTCACAACAATTGGCGCGTTTACAAATCGAACGCCCAGGGGGGCGAACGGAAACTGGAGGCGCAGAACAATCTGTGCGAACTATTTCGGTCGTCCGAACCGCTGCTGATTTAGCAAATTTCCCGATTTATTTGGCGGATGGTAGGAGTGTTCGGCTCTCTGCGATCGCACAAGTTACCGATGGTGCAGCTGAGTCGCGTTCTGCTGCTTTATTCAATGAGAAACCTGTTATTGGCGTTTCGGTGCTGCGCGCAGCAGGCTCCAACGAAGTGCAAGTTGGCGCGGCTGTTCGTTTGCGCACAAAAAAAATAGAGCTTGAAAATCCAGGAATTCATTTTGTAGAAGTGGCTTCGAGTATTGAAGAGGCTCAAGGCTCTTATAACTCCTCTATGATTATGCTCCTCGAAGGTTCATTGCTGGCTGTTTTGGTAGTCTGGATATTCTTGCGTGATTGGCGCGCAACGTGGATTTCTGCGATTGCATTGCCGTTATCAGTGATCCCAACTTTTGGCGCAATGTATTGGTTCGGATTTTCTTTAAACTTACTTTCTTTATTGGCTTTGGCCGTTGTAGTTGGTATTTTAGTTGACGATGCTATCGTGGAGGTCGAAAACGTATCGCGTCATCGTGCAATGGGAAAATCGCCGGTTCAAGCGGCCTCGGATGCTGCCGATGAAATAGGTATAGCAGTCATTCCAACCTCTGCCTCGCTGGCGGC
>SHZO01000029.1 GCA_009692285.1 Gammaproteobacteria bacterium
AGATCTTGAAGACGCCGCGGGTCCCTATCAACAATCCCGGCGTGGCGAACAATACTACGCAGCGTTAAAACAACTCTCTAATGCAGGGCACATCTATCCCTGCTATTGCTCCTCCTTCGAGATTGATGTTAGTCGTCGTGCACAAATAGCCTCGGGTAAGCCGCCTCGTTATGCAGGAACCTGCCGTCATTTAGATATGGCGGGGCGTACTTCACGCGTGGCAGAAGGGCGCGTACCTACGCTACGTTTTCGTGTGCCAGAGACAGGTGCCATTAACTTTACTGACTTAGTGCACGGCGAACAAAAATTTGCATGCTCTGATATCGGCGATTTTATTGTGCAACGCGCTGATGGTAGTGCGGCTTTTTTCTTCAGTAATTTATTAGATGATGCCATGATGGGAATCAATACTGCGTTGCGCGGTGAGGATCATCTTTCTAATACGCCACGTCAAATATTATTAGCTGAGGCATTATCTTTGCCCGCGCCGACCTATGGTCATTTGTCTTTAATAACAGGTGATGATGGTGCGCCTCTTTCCAAGCGTCATGGGGCGCAGTCTTTAGGTGACCTGCGCGACTTAGGTTACTTACCTGAAGCTATTACTAATCATCTATTTAGGTTGGGCCACTCGAGTGATTTGCAAGGCTTGCATACCCTTGATGATCTCGCCGAAGCTTTTGACGTTAAACATTTAGGACGCTCGCCTGCGCGTTTTGACACTGCTCAGCTTAATGTTTGGCAAAAAGACGCTGTGCATAGATTAAGCCCAGAGGCTGCATTGCAATGGCTAGGGAGGTATTTACCTAATACCCTGAGTCAAGATCAAGCGCGCGACTTTGTGGCCGTGATAAAACAGAATATCGTGTTACCTAACGAAGTTGTAGATTGGCTTGGGGTGATCTTTGGTGAATTACCCCAAGATATAACAACTAATTCTGAAGCCGCTGGCGTAATTTCTGCGGCCGGCACTAGTTTTTTTCAATCTGCAGTGTGCGCAATCGATCTACATGGAGATGACTGGAAGGCATTCACCAACGCCGTTAGAACCGCAACTGGTTGCAAGGGCTCTGATCTTTTCAAGCCATTGCGATATTGCTTAACAGGCGTTGGTCATGGACCAGAAATGGCGCCATTGTTAAAGTTAATGACAGCCGCGCGGGCGCGTACTCGTCTATTGAAGAGCGCTCAATAAATTGGTGCGCTAAATGATCCAAATTTATAACTCACTCACTGGACGCAAAGATAATTTGCAACCGATTCGCGCAGGCGAGGTGAGTCTGTATCTATGTGGCGATACTGTTTATGACTTTTGCCATGTAGGGCATGCTCGTTCAAAGATAGCCTTCGACGTGGTACGTCGCCACCTAATACATCGCGGTTTTCGTGTAACTTTTGTTCGTAATATCACGGATATCGACGATAAAATTATTCGGCGTTCTGCTGAGCTAGGTGAGTCAATGAAAGACTTTACGGATCGGTTTATTCGTGCGATGCATGAAGACTACGATCGACTGAATATTCTCCGTCCTGATCATGAGCCTCGCGCTACTGAGCATGTTGCTGGCATGATCACGCTGTCTAAAACACTGATTGATAAAGGCTTTGCCTATGTCGCGAGTAATGGCGATGTAATGTATTCCGTATCTAGTTTCCAAGGCTATGGAAAACTCTCCGGTAAGCGCCTCGCGGACTTGCGTGCTGGCTCACGCATTGATATTGATACCAGTAAACGTGATCCGCTGGATTTTGTTTTATGGAAAATGGTTAAGCTTGGCGAGCCCTCATGGGACTCTCCTTGGGGCCTGGGCCGTCCTGGCTGGCATATTGAATGCTCGGTCATGTCAGCTGCAATACTCGGTTCGCATTTCGATATCCATGCTGGCGGCATGGATCTTAAATTTCCACATCATGAGAATGAAATTGCCCAGTCTTGTGCGGCTACCGGCAAGCATTTTGCAAATGTTTGGATGCACAATGGGTTTTTAAATATTGATGATGAAAAAATGTCTAAATCATTAGGCAATTTTTTCACTATCCGTGATGTGCTTAGTTCTGGTCATTTAAAGCACCCTGAAGTGCTGCGTCATTTTTTAATCTCCAGTCATTATCGAGGGCCAATTAATTATTCTCTTACGCAGCTTGAGCAAGCTGATGCTTCTCTAACGCGTCTTTATACGGCGCTGAGGGGGCTTAAAAGTGTTCCTACTATGCCTATATTGGTGGCGAACGAGACTAAATTTGCTGATAAAATTTTTGGGCAATCTGCGCATTGGGAACACTTTAATGCTGCGATGGATGATGACTTTAATACACCTGAAGCTATCGCTGCCATGCAAGCAGTGGCAAGTGACATTAATCGATCTAAAGATGCTGGTGATATCAAGCAGGCTGAGGTTCTAGCTGAGATTTTGTACGGTATGGGCGCAGTGCTTGGCGTGCTAAATATGCCGGCTGAGCACTGGTTTAAACTCTCTAAGAGTTCAGGTGTTGCCAGTGCTCTTGGTTGGTCTGATGAGTATATTGAGGATGCCATTATGGCTCGTAAAGCTGCCCGGCTTGCAAAGCAGTTTGAACGATCTGATGAAATTCGCGACCAATTACTTGGTGCTGGTATTGTGCTTGAAGATAAACCAGGCGGAGTGACTCATTGGCGTCGTCTGTAGCCTTCCATGTAAATTTTTGTTGAGTACTGTTGGGTGATGCGTAAGCATTGAAAGTTTCTCGTTGAGAAATCTTCGAAGATTAGAAAGTACATTCTGTTATCAACCTAAGTGCAAACTAACCTCGTTGCGCTGCTTCTAATGTGTTCTTCATCAGCATTGCTACGGTCATCGGTCCCACACCCCCCGGTACAGGCGTAATCCAAGAAGCGCGTTCACATGCCGTCTTAAATTCGATATCACCACAGAGCATGCCATCGGCACTACGGTTCATCCCTACATCCACCACTACAGCGCCTTCGCGAATCCATTCACCTTGGATTAAATTGGCATGGCCCACTGCAGCCACCAAAAGTTCCGCACTGCGCACATGTTTTTCAAGATCGCGCGTAAAGCGGTGTGTCACTGTGGTAGTGGCACCCATCATTAAAAGTTCAAGTGACATTGGGCGTCCCACAATATTTGAAGCGCCCACTACAACACAGTGCAGACCTTTGGCAGACACGCCGATGTGATCGAGCATGCGCATTACGCCGTAGGAGGTGCAGGGTCGAATTAAAGGATTGCGCTCCACTAAACGCCCAACATTATATGGATGGAAGCCATCCACATCCTTATATGGGCTAATGCGCTCGACGACTTCGGCTTGTCGAATATGCTCGGGCAGGGGTAGTTGCACTAAGATGCCATCAATACGTGGGTCCGTATTTAAGCCATCAATACGATTTAACAATTCAATTTCACTGGTGGATTGGGGCAGATCTACTGCCAAAGAGTCAATGCCACACTCTGTGCAGGCGAGGCGCTTGTTGCGCACATAGAGCTGGGAGGCAGGATTATCACCTACCATGATCACAGCAATGCTCGGTGTGCGCAGCCCCGCTGAGACGCGCGCAGCTACCTCGAGGGCTACTTCTGCCTTAACTAAGCGAGCGATTGCCTTGCCATCGATGATTGTTGCCGTCATAACTAACATTCTCTCACGAGCGGTGACTTCAACGTGGAGTTTGACGCTGTCATCAGGCTACCCGTATCATTCGCGACCCCGCGTGGGGTACGCATTGCGGTTTTATAGACGTGAGGCGTTGGGTTGGTTTGTCGCGGGGCTTGGCGCAGTCTGGTAGCGCATCTGCTTTGGGAGCAGAGGGTCGAAGGTTCAAATCCTTCAGCCCCGACCATTTTCGACCCAGGGTTGAATTACGGCGAAGGTACGTTAGGCTTATTTTTCTTTGCAGGGCGCCCGTAGCTCAGCTGGATAGAGCAACGGCCTTCTAAGCCGTAGGTCGCAGGTTCGAGTCCTGCCGGGCGCGCCACTTAATCTTAGGCAATGGCTTTAGTTGTTAGGGGGTAAGGTTTTGATCGACGGTGGACGTAGCTCAGTGGTAGAGCCCCGGGTTGTGGTCCCGGCCGTCGTGGGTTCGATCCCCATCGTCCACCCCATCTTTAAAATATTTTAAGATGGTGTTTTTTTGTTTTAGTTCTTTATTATTGTGAGTTTTTGAGTTTCGGGCCGTTAGCTCAGCTGGTAGAGCAGTTGACTCTTAATCAATTGGTCGTAGGTTCGATCCCTACACGGCCCACCATCCAATTATCGGGGCGAAAGTGGCGGAACTGGTAGACGCACTGGATTTAGGTTCCAGCGGGGTAACCCTTGAGAGTTCGAGTCTCTCCTTTCGCACTATTGTGTATTTTTTTTAGGAATAATCATGCAGGTATTAGTAAGCACCGTTGCCGGCCTTGAGCGCCGTATAGAAATATCAGTTCCGGCGGAGCGGATTAGCGCGGAAACTGACACTCGGATTAAGACCATGGCCCGTACCGCGCGCTTAAAGGGTTTTCGCCCTGGTAAAGCGCCGTTGGCCGCTGTGCGTCAGCAATACTCAACGCAAATTCACAATGAAGTGATTGGCGATGTGTTGCGCACCACTTATTCTGAAGCCGTCAGTCAACAACAGTTGCGGCCCGCTACCGACCCGCGTATCGAGGTCGTGGCTGCTGATCCAGGTGGCGAGTTACGTTTTGTAGCGACATTAGAGATTATGCCGGATTTTATTGTTAAGCCAGTTGCCGATATACATTTAGAGCGACCGACCGCCAATATCGCTGAGAGTGATGTGGATGCGATGCTTGAAACCATGCGTCGTCAACGCCCAGATTATAGCGAGGTGGAACGCCCTGCAATCGATACAGACCGTGTCACCGTAGATTTTGAAGGCCGTATTGCGGGAGAGATTTTTCAAGGTGGTACAGGTGCAGAGGTGCCTTTTGTAATCGGCCAGGGCCGCATGCTCAAAGAATTTGAAGATGGCGTGCGAGACGCAAAAAGTGGCGAGTCGCGTACCGTGGTCGTAAATTTCCCCGCAGACTATGGCAGCGATGCTGTAGCTGGTAAAACGGCTGAATTTTTTGTCACTATTAAAAAAGTTGAAGAGCAGAAGCTACCAGAAATTGATGATGTGTTCTGCGGTTCCTTTGGTGTGACTGAAGGTGGCATAGAAAAGTTGCGTGCTGATGTCCGCGGCAGCATGGAGCGCGAGCTCGCCAACGCAGTGAGAATACGGTTGCGCTCGCAAGTACTTGATGCTTTGCATGATGCTAACCCCATTGAAGTACCCAAAAGTATGGTCGCTGAACAAGTGCAGACAATGCAGCTTGATATGGCGCGGCGTATGGGGGTGCGCGACCCTAAGAAATTACCAGCTAGCGATGCAATGCTAGAGCCCGCGCGCCGGCGTGTGGCTTTGGGTTTATTAGTGGGTGAAATTTTACGCGCTGAAGATATTAAAGTAGAGCGTGAGCGTGTTAATGCACGTCTAGCTGAGGCTGTGGGTGATACTGCACAATCAGCCGATATGCGTCGACAATATTTGCAAAATGCAGAGGCCATGAAGCAACTCGAAGCGCAAGCTTTAGAAGATCAGTTGATCGACTGGATCGTCGCGCGCGCACAAGTGACCAATAAACCAGCTAGCTTCGCTGAACTTACAGGTTTTGGCCAAAACCAAGCGACCGGAGAATAAAATATGAACGAACGCGCCCAATTAATCCCGATGGTGGTTGAGCAGACCGCTCGTGGGGAACGTGCTTATGATATCTATTCGCGACTACTCAAGGAACGCGTCATTTTTGTTGTGGGACCCGTCGAAGATCACATGGCTAATTTGATTGTGGCTCAGTTGTTATTCTTAGAGTCAGAGAATCCGGATAAAGATATCTCCCTCTACATTAACTCCCCTGGTGGTTCCGTCAGCGCAGGTTTGGCAATTTACGACACTATGCAATTTATCAAACCGGATGTCAGTACTATTTGCACCGGCTTGGCCGCCTCCATGGGCGCTGTGCTTCTAGCCGGTGGGGTCAAGGGTAAGCGCTACATGCTGCCGAATTCCCGCGCCATGATCCACCAGCCTTGGGGTGGGTTTCAGGGTCAGGCCACTGATATCAGCATCCAAGCGCGAGAAATGCTACTCACCCGCGAGCGCCTAAATAAAATCATTGCCGAGCATACTGGCCAACCCATTGAGAAAATTCAGATCGATACCGAGCGGGATAACTTCATGGGTGTCGAGGCAGCTATTGCTTACGGTCTCGTGGACAGCCGCCTCGAAAAACGGCTATAAAGGGCTCTATGACAGAAGATTTACGAGCTCGCGGTGACGAGGGGAAACTCCTCTATTGTTCATTTTGTGGCAAGAGTCAGCACGAGGTACGCAAGCTTATTGCTGGGCCCTCAGTGTTTGTCTGTGATGAATGCGTAGAGCTATGCAACGACATCATTCGTGAAGAGCTGGAGAATCGGGCGGAACGTGCGCGGGATAAGCTTCCCAAGCCGACCGAAATTAAAAAAGTTTTAGACGATTACGTTATTGGCCAAGAACGCGCTAAAAAAGTCCTTGCTGTCGCAGTTTACAATCACTACAAGCGTTTGCAAACTCGTACTACTGCAGGCGCACGCGCTAAAGATGAAGTCGAAATTGCTAAGAGTAATATCCTACTCATCGGGCCCACCGGCTCGGGCAAAACTTTACTTGCCGAAACCCTTGCCCGCCTATTGAATGTGCCCTTCACAATTGCTGATGCAACCACCCTCACCGAAGCGGGCTACGTGGGCGAAGATGTTGAAAACATCATTCAAAAATTGCTACAAAAATGTGATTATGATGTTGAAAAAGCTCAAACCGGTATTGTCTATATCGACGAAATTGATAAGATTTCACGTAAATCTGATAACCCTTCTATCACACGTGATGTCTCGGGTGAGGGCGTCCAACAAGCCCTTTTAAAACTTATTGAAGGTACTGTCGCCTCCGTCCCTCCGCAGGGTGGGCGTAAACATCCTCAACAAGAGTTTTTGCAGGTTGATACCTCCAATATTTTGTTCATTGTCGGGGGTGCATTTGCAGGCCTTGAGAAAGTAATTCAACACCGCACTCAAAAAGGTGGCATTGGCTTTACTTCAGAAGTTCGTCAGCAGAATAAAAATGAACACGGTACGGATATCTTTCATGACGTTGAGCCTGAAGATTTAATCAAATTTGGTTTGATTCCTGAATTCGTCGGGCGCTTGCCGGTGGTGGCCACTTTAGAGGAGCTCGATGAAGAAGCTTTAATGGCCATTTTATTGGATCCAAAAAATGCGCTTACTAAGCAGTACAAGCGCCTGTTTGATATGGAAGGTGTGGAGCTCGAATTCCGCGAAGATGCTGTTCGTGCTATTGCCCGAAAGGCGATGCTGCGCAAAACCGGTGCTCGTGGTCTGCGAACTATTATGGAATCAGTGCTGATGAATACTATGTACGACTTGCCCTCCCAACGGGGCGTACAGAAAGTCGTGGTAGATCAATCGGTCATCGAAGGGCATACTCAGCCCTATATCCTCTTCAAGACTGAGCCGCCTGCAGAAGAGCTCACTCGAAAGGTTTCTGGAGCTTAAGAAGCCCCTTGAATTTGGGTTGATCCGCCCCCAGAGTAAGGAAAGTAGGGCTTATTTCCTGCTTCTGTTGAGGGCTTCCATGTGACCGACGATTCCCGCGATTTACCTGCCGATGTCTTGGCTGCCGAGGCGACAAATACTCAGGCTGGAGAAAAGGACTCGGCACTTGAGAATATCCCTGTCCTGCCCCTAAGGGATGTCGTGGTGTATCCACACATGGTTATCCCACTTTTCGTTGGCCGTGATAAATCTATATTCGCGCTTGAAGCTGCCATGAAAGCTGACAAGCGCGTCATGTTGGTTGCGCAGCGGCACGCCGATATCGATGATCCCAAGCTCGAGGATCTCTACACCATTGGCACAATTGCCACTATTTTGCAGTTGCTCAAGCTCCCTGATGGTACCGTCAAAGTATTGGTTGAAGGCGTAAACCGCGGCACTATGAGTAATCTTGTAGGCGGCTCTTTCTATACCGCTAATATTGCGTTGGCACCCGAGATGGATCGCTACGAAGACCGCGAACTCGAGGTGCTCTCGCGTTCGGTGGTCTCGCAGTTTGAGCATTACGTTAAGCTCAATAAAAAAGTTCCCCCAGAGGTGCTCACTGCGTTAGCTGGCATAGAAGATGCGGGTCGTTTAGCAGACACCGTTGCGGCTCATATGTCTCTTAAGCTCAGTGACAAACAAAAAGTACTAGAAATTTTAGATGTTCGCGCCCGCCTAGAACATATTTTAGTTGCCATAGAAGGCGAGATGGATGTTTTGCAAATTGAAAAGCGCATTCGTGGGCGCGTTAAAGCCCAAATGGAAAAATCCCAGCGCGAGTACTATTTAAATGAGCAGATGAAAGCCATTCAAAAAGAACTTGGCGAGATGGAAGATGGAGTTAATGAATCTCAGGAGCTTGAGAATAAAATTACTGCTGCGGGTATGCCAAAAGAAGCTCGCGAGAAGGCTGTCACTGAACTAAATAAATTAAAGATGATGTCGCCGATGTCTGCTGAGGCGACTGTCGTGCGCAATTACATTGACTGGTTGGTTAAGGTACCGTGGAAGAAAAGGACTAAGGTTCTTAAGGATTTGCTGCGCGCCGAAAAAATATTAGACGAAGATCATTACGGTTTAGATAAAGTTAAAGAGCGCATTCTGGAATATCTTGCCGTCCAAAATCGCGTTGAGAAAATTAAAGGGCCAATTTTATGTCTGGTGGGTCCTCCGGGTGTTGGTAAGACTTCGCTCGGACAAAGCATTGCTCGTGCTACCAATCGCAAGTTTGTGCGGATGTCATTAGGTGGCGTACGTGATGAGGCCGAAATTCGCGGTCATCGGCGAACCTACATTGGTTCTATGCCAGGTAAAATTGTGCAGAATATGTCTAAGATGGCGGTTACTAATCCGTTATTTTTATTAGATGAAGTGGATAAGATGTCCACCGATTTTAGGGGTGACCCGTCCTCTGCCTTGCTCGAGGTTTTAGACCCAGAGCAAAATCACGCTTTTAATGATCACTATCTCGAGGTTGATCTGGATCTCTCGCAAGTGATGTTTGTGTGCACTGCCAATACCTTAAATATTCCTGCGCCGTTGTTAGATCGCATGGAAGTCATTCGTTTGCCGGGGTACACCGAAGATGAAAAAATGAACATTGCTAAAAAATATTTGCTGCCTAAGCAAATGAAAAACAATGGTCTTAAAGACTCAGAGCTCTCGGTTAAAGATGCTGCTCTATTGGATATCGTTCGTTACTATACCCGTGAAGCTGGCGTGCGTAGTTTAGAGCGAGAAATTGCTAAAATCTGCCGCAAAGCCGTGCGTCATTTGCTTACTGCAAAGAAAGAAAAGACAGTCGCAGTCACTGCAAAGAATCTCGACAAATATTTGGGTGTACAACGACATCGCTACGGTAAAGCTGAAGAAGAAAATCGTATTGGACAAGTCACCGGTCTCGCTTGGACCGAAGTGGGTGGTGAACTTCTGACCATTGAAGGGGCAATCGTTCAAGGCAAAGGTAAATTGCAGCACACTGGCCAATTGGGCGAGGTGATGCAAGAATCAATACAAGCCGCTATGACGGTGGTGCGTAGTCGGGCAAGTTTGCTTGGTCTCGAATCTGATTTTTATCAGAAGCTTGATATTCACTTGCACGTTCCCGAAGGTGCAACCCCCAAAGATGGCCCGTCTGCCGGTGTGGGCATGTGTACAGCCTTGGTCTCTGCGTTGACTCGTATTCCTGTTCGTAGTGATGTCGCTATGACTGGCGAGATTACACTGCGTGGTGAAGTGCTGCCTATTGGTGGTTTAAAGGAAAAATTACTTGCTGCGCACCGTGGTGGTATTACCACGGTCTTGATCCCCATCGATAACGCAAAAGATCTTGTGGAGATTCCAGATAACATCAAAGGTAATCTCGTAATTAAGCCAGTTAAATGGATTGACGAAGTATTGGAGTTTGCTCTGGTCTCACAGCCCACGCCGCTCGTCCCCGCCACAGCCAGTGATATTCCCTCGGACACTAAGAAGCCTGTCGCTCGCGCTTCGCGCAGAGGTGCTAAGCCTATCCCCGCAGCGCACTAGGCTAGGGCTGATTAAATGCGGTCGATTGCGCGACCTTAATTTCGGCCTTCTAGCACCTTGCCCTGTCTTCCGATACACTTCCCGCCCCTTTTGGGGGGTTACCCCTTGGGGGGTGCTTAGCTCAGCGGTAGAGCGTCGCCTTTACACGGCGCTGGTCGGGGGTTCGATCCCCTCAGCACCCACCATCCCCAAGAGGGTTGAAGGTTGGCTGTTGCTTTTGAGCCTGATTTTTTTAAAACGTTTTGAAAACGGTGGAGCGGTAGTTCAGTTGGTTAGAATACCGGCCTGTCACGCCGGGGGTCGCGGGTTCGAGCCCCGTCCGCTCCGCCATTTTCACTTTAACAATGCCCTAAAAATGCACCTCTAAACTAAAGAAGGCCCCCTAAGAATCATGCTGCAAGAAATCGGCGATGCCCTGAAGGGTAAAAAAATCTTAGCCCTCCTAGTGATGGCGCCCCTTGTTCTAGTTTTTGCCGTTTGGGGTGCTGTGGGCATTGTCAGCACCGACTTGATCAGTAGCCAAGCTTTTGCCGCAAAGGTTAATGGCAATCGTATTGAGCTTGCTCAAGTCAACGATTCTTGGCGCGATCAACAATCGCGGTGGCAGCAACAAGTGGGCACTGAAATCCCTGAAGCCACCCGTATATCGCTCCAAGATGGCGTATTAGAACAATCTATCCGTAACGAATTAATTACAGAGCGTAGTCGTCTCAATGGTTATCGAGTCGCTGCCGTGCGCGTCTTGGAATCTATCCGGACCGAGCCTGCTTTCCAAGTAGAGGGTAAATACAACGAAACCCTGGCTTTGGCACGTTTGTCACAGTTGAATATTCAAGCCGATCAATTCCGTGTTGATGTGCGTAGCAGGCTTCAGACAGAAGAATTACAGCGTGCTTTAGGTATTTCAGAATTTATGACTGCTCCTGAGATTGGGCGTCGCTTGGCACTAGAGGATGAGCAGCGCGAAGTACGTGTCGTATTGCTCCCCATTGCGCGTTATAGCGCAGCGGTGAGTCCCGATGAACCGACGCTTGGCGCATGGTACAAAACTAATGCCAAGCAGTTCTTAAGTACCGAAACCGTCCAACTGCAGTTTGCGGAACTTACACTTGCCGGAGTGTCAAACGCCGTAACTGTTTCAGAAATTGATCTACAAGCACTGTATGCCAAAAATAAAAACCGTTACATCGAGCCTGAACGCCGCCGTGCGAGACACATTCTCATCCGTGCAGATAAAGGTGAGGCTGCAGCGAAGACTCAAGCTCAGAGCGTATTGGATCGGTTGCGTGCTGGCGAAGACTTTGCCACTGTAGCCAAACAAATTTCGCAAGATATCGGCTCGGCACAAGAGGGCGGCGATCTAGGCTTTGCTGAACGCACTACTTTTGTTGGCCCCTTTGCCGATGCTGTGTTTGGCATGAAAGAAGGCGAACTTCGTGGCCCTGTAAAAACTGAATTTGGCTATCACTTGATCCGTCTTGAGGGTGTGCAAGCCGGTCGTAGTAAAGCTTTCGAAGAAGCGCGCGCTGTTTTAGAAACTGAATTTCGCCGCGATCGTGCTTCGGATATATTTGGGGATCAGCAAGAACAAATACAGCGTCGTTTAGAGCAGCCTGGCGCCGATATTGCTTCAATTGCCAAAGATTTCAAGATGAACTTAGGCCAAGTTGATCAATTTGCACGAGGCACTGGGGGTGGTGTGTTAGGCGCTGATGCAGCTGTTAATGCATTGGTATTCAGCGATGCTGTGCTCACGCAGCGTCGTCTGGGGGGTCCCGTGGCGGTCGGCGAAGAGAGATTAGTGGTCCTTAAAGTCATCGATCACAAAAAACCAACTGTTCCTGCTTTAAATGAAATACGCGGTAAAGTGTTACAGGCGCATCAACAAGCACTTGGTGCACTCGCAGCTCAAGCTGCTGCTGCGGCGGCTGCGAAGCAATTAAACTTAGGCTCGGCCTTTGATCAAATTTCTCAATCTTTGGGCGCTACCACTGGAGTGGCTCGCTTTGTCGATCGGCGTGATAGTACTTTGGCACCCGAGGTTCGTCAGTCTGTGTTTGCAGCGCAGCGGCCCGTAGCGGGTAAGCCCCAAGCGGTGTCTGTTGTGCTGGCAGATGGCGGTGCTGCTGTAGTGTTGATCACTCAAGCACGTACTACGGCACCGTCGGGAAATAACGCAGAGCGAAGTTCCCGACTGCAAGAGCTCTTAGTGCGTGAAGGACAATCGACCGTCGCCGCCTATGTTGCTGAAATGCGCCGTGCGGCTAAAGTTGAGAAGAACCCGAAAGCGTTCCAATAAGCAAAAATAAATAAGGATTACGCTTCGCTCTGGTCTGCGAAACTCATTCCCACGGTGCTGTAACCCCCATCCACGTAAACGATCTCGCCGGTGATGCCGGCGGCAAGTTCGGAGCACAAGAATGCTGCGGTATTGCCTACGTCCTCGGTGGTCACATTACGCCGCAGCGGAGCCACTGCTGCCACATGGGCGAGCATCTTGCGTAAGCCGCCCACCCCTGCAGCGGCCAAGGTTTTAATGGGCCCTGCCGAAATGCCATTCACGCGAATACCCTGTGGCCCCAAGTCATAAGCTAAAAATCGTACGTTTGCTTCAAGGCTTGCCTTGGCTAGGCCCATCACGTTGTAACTCGGCAGTGAGCGAACAGCTCCTAAGTAGGAGAGGGTGATGATTGCACCAGCACGACCTTGCATGAGTGGCGCAACGCCACGAGCCAGTGCGGTTAGGCTGTAGCTGGAGACATCGTGTGCTGTGGCAAAAGCTTCGCGGGAAGTGGCTTCGGTAAAGCCGCCTGCGAGTGCCTCACGGGGGGCATATGCCACCGCATGAACCAGAATATCTATGTGACCCCACTCACGAGTGATCGATTTGAATACGGCATCGATCTGCGCATCAGAGGTTACATCAAGAGGCAGAATTAGCTTAGCCCCGATCGATAGTGCTAATGGTTCAACACGTTCTTTAAATTTTTCATTCGCGTAAGTAAAAGCGAGCTCAGCGCCCTCTCGGTGCATAGCCTCGGCAATGCCCCAGGCAATGGAGCGGTTAGTGGCGACTCCAACAATTAATGCACGCTTGCCTGTTAGAAATCCCATGCTTAGCTCCACTTCGGTATTGTTTTATTGTCTTGTTCGATTCAATTTTTGATTATAAGCTTTTGACCGACCCACAATTTCTTTCGGGTGCTTAGCTTATTCCAAGCAGAGATTTGGGCTATAGATACTTTGTAACGCCGCGCAATGCTAGATAGAGTCTCACCGCGGCGTATGGTGTGCTTGGCAGTTTGATTCGCTTCAACAGAGGTCTGCGTCAGGTTATCTTTTGAGTTGATTTTTTTAGAGTTGCTGTTGAGGGCATCCTCGCTTGAGTTGCGCACATTAGAGAGCTTTAAGCGTTCGCCTGCCCGTAATTTTTGGCCTGCGCGTTTACCATTTATTTTAAGTAGTTGACGTACGCTCATATTGTTGCGCTTCGCAATGACGGAAATAGACTCGCCACGGCGTACTACATGCACTTGCGGTCTCTGGCGCTTTTTATTGTGCCGTGAGGAGCGCTCGGGCGTATCGACTAAAGCTGCGGCGCGCACCACTTTAGATGGCAAATCGCTACGACTGAGTGGTACCCGTAGTTCTGTCCCCTCACTTAAAAAATTACTCTCGAGCTTATTGAGCATACGCAAATGAGTGGCGTTAGCATCATAACGAGCCGCTACCATATTGATAGTTTCGTATTTTTTTACAGTGTGACGCGTCACGCGCATCAGATCATCCGCATCGAGTTGGGCTACATTATTGTTGAAGAGCTCTAGAGCATCCAGCGGGAGTAACAAAGAAAACGGCCCATCTGGCGGAGTGGCCCAGCGATGAAACGCAGGATTTAGCTCAAAGATTTCTTCTTGTGTAAGGCCGGCTAATTGGGCGGCAAGGTTCAAATCAATTTGCTTGTCTAAATGAACCTTTGCAAAGTATGGTTCATTGGGAATTGGTGAAAATGCAATGCCAAATAAATCTGGGCTTAGGACTAAGCGCTTCATGGCCAAAAGTTTAGGGACATAAGCGCGTGTTTCTGTAGGTAGGCGCAAATCCCAAAATTCGATTGAGCGACCTGCAGCTCGATTTTTGGCAACAGCCCGTGAAACACAGCCTTCGCCGCAATTATAGCCAGCGATAGCCAGTAACCAGTCACCTTCAAATGTATCATGTAAGAATTGCAAATAATCCAGCGCAGCGCGCGTGGATTCAACTACATCGCGGCGACCGTCGTACCACCAGGTTTGCGGCAGATCAAAACGTTTGCCGGTGCCGGGGATAAATTGCCATAAACCCGACGCTCGTGAACGCGAATAGGCATAGGGTTCAAATGCACTTTCAATCACGGGGAGAAGCGCAAGCTCCATAGGCATCCCGCGGCGTTCGACTTCTTCTACGATGTACTGCAGGTACAGCGCGGCGCGACTGAAAGTGCGATCTAAATAATCGGGGTGGTTTGCAAACCAGGCGAGTTGGCTATCGATAGCATCTTGGTCGAACTCTTCAATCAGAAAGCCTTCTCGTATTCGATCCATCAAATCATTTGAAGATTCTGTAGATTGCGCACTTAAAATCACGGAAGCTGCAGGCGTAATGCGCGTTTCTGCGGGGGGTAAGCGTTCTGGGAGTACAGCGGGCGCAGGTGGTGCGGGTCGCGCCGCAGTGAGCACAGGGGCTTGTGCGGCGTAGGGGTAGATCGCTGAGTCAAGACTGACGCAGGCACTTAGGGCAAGAACGCAAGACAAGAGCAGGGTGGAAGCTATTAATGAGATTCTCATTGGGCGCTTATTTAACAGGCAAGTGCTAAAAATTGCTATTGTTTCTTAACTAATGAAATACACAATTACTCAATGGCTGCAAAGTCCGCGCGGCAGTGCTTTATTGCATGCAGAAAAGCACGTTCTTTCGGACTCACTCGAGGACTGTTTCGGTTGGCAAACTCTGCAGATCGGTGCTTGGGGAGATGGTCGCAGCAGTACTCTGCTTGCTAATGGACGCACTCGCTCACAAGCGGTGGTTGCAGGAGCACGCGCTACGGGCGACATCCTCGCGCGCCTTACACAGCTCCCTATCGCAAGCGATTCCATCGATGCTGTAATTTTGCCACATACACTTGAATTTGAACTCGATCCTTATGCGCTGCTGCGCGAAGCGGAACGTATTCTCGCCGGCGATGGTAAATTATTAATCTCAGGCTTCGCACCATGGAGTCCTTGGGGCTTGCGTGCTATAGCAACTCGTCTTGGTTTTCCGCCTGAATTACGACGTGTAATATCGGAGTGGCGCTTGCGAGACTGGCTGAAATTATTAGGGTTCGAGCTCCTCGGTGCGCGCCGTTATTTATACGAACTCCCGTGGGGTAAAGTCGGTTCCGTGCAAGAAGAAGCCCGCCGTTTACGTCGCGGTTGGTTGTACCCGCTGCCTGCCAGCGGTTATTTACTTAAAGCGCGCAAGTGCCGCCATGCACTCACTCCCTTAAGATCCCGACTGCGTGAGCGTCGCACCATGCTGGGCGGGTTTGAGACATCATCGGCTAAAACTTTAAGTGAACCCGCTCCATG
>SHZO01000030.1 GCA_009692285.1 Gammaproteobacteria bacterium
CACCATGTGGGCAGCAACAATACGCAGACCAGCTTGCTCAAAACGATGGAAAATATCGCCAATGAGATTACGGGTGACGCCATCAGGTTTTATAATCGATAAAGTGCGCTCTAAAGCCATAGAGGTATTCCTTGAATAAAATTAAAAGTGGGTAAAAACCCTAAATATAGGGTGAAGATACTGAACAGAATGAAGTTTACCCCCTTTATAGCTGGCTTCGCTAGTGAAGTGGAGGCTGCAAGTATCTGTCAGACAAGGGTTTTTTATCTAAACAGAGCTAAATGTTGAAGCTCTCCCCACAACCACACTCACCTTTGATATTTGGGTTACGGAACTTAAAGGCCTCATTTAGGCCCTGTTTAACGAAATCAACCTCAGTACCATCAATGAATATAAGGCTCTCTGGATCGACAAACACCTTAACGCCTTGATCTTCAAACACGATATCAGTAACAACACTTTGGTCTGCGTAGTTGATGACATAGGCAAACCCAGAGCAGCCTGTTTTACGAACTCCAAGGCGTAAACCCAAACCCTGTCCTCGCATAGCTATAAAACTGCGAACTCGATCTGCAGCTGCGGTTGTCAACGAAATTGCCATACTCTGTAAGCTCCCCGGGCAACTAGCTGCCCGCCGCTAGTGTAGCAAGTCGCATCGCATCTTCGATCAACAATAAGCGTCCCAGCTTCTCCGTCGGGACATTAGCGGCCTGCGCCCACTGCGCAGGCTTACCCAGCACTCCAGACTCCAGTGCAGTGGTGAAGTTCTGGCCCACCCAAACACTCCTAACTTGCTCAGCCACCGCGATTGTGTGCGGACAGCCGAAGATTCGGAATTGAACATCCCTTACGTATTGCGCACTGATACGAAGATAGCACCGCACGCGCGTACCCATACTCAGCGAACCTGCCTCGCCCAAATGCCAACCCTCCCCCAACGGGGCGCCTGGAAGATCACGCGCCCGCAAGCTCTGCACGGCTATGCCAATCTGGGCGGCTGTAATTTCAATCTCCCGTTTCGTGTTCTGCCTACCTAAAGAAATACGCAATGTGCTTTGGGCTAACTCTGGAGGCAGTCCTAGGGCACGGAGCACATAAGAGGGCTCGAGCACAGCAGAATCACACGCTGCACCACTGGAGAGTGCCAACTGTGGCAGGGCCGCCATAAGACTCTCGCCCTCTACACCTTCTACGCTGATGGAGAGGAGCGCAGGTAAAGTCATTTGCGTAGCACCATTAAAATAGAGCCCCGATATACCTTTGAGTAAGTTTTTTAAATAGGCTGCTAACTGTCCGGTGTGTTTAGCATCGGCAACTAGTTCTTGCTGCGCTATCTGTGCAGCCATGCCAAATCCTAGAATTTGATGTGTGGCCAATGTGCCAGAACGCAAACCTCGCTCCTGCCCACCACCCAAAATTAAAGGGTTTATCCATGCGCGCGCATGCGGTGCAACATACAAAGCGCCAATACCTTTAGGGCCGTAAATTTTATGTGCGGAGATTGAAAGTAAATCAACCGACATCGCTTGTACATCCACTGCAACTTTACCTACCGATTGCGCAGCATCACAATGAAATAAAATACCTTTTCCACGACATAATGCAGCAAGTGCTGCAATATCCTGCAGCACGCCAATTTCATTGTTGGCATGCATGATAGACACTAACTGTGTCTCCGGACGTAGCGCAGCCTGTAACTGCTGCGGGTTAATCTTGCCGTCCGCATCTGTGTCTAACCAAGTCACTAAAAAGCCTTCTTTCTCAAGAGCTCTAAAGGGATCCAAAACGGCTTTATGTTCGGTACGAGCCGTAATGATGTGTCGACCAAAATCCGAGCGTGCATAAGCCACACCAAAGATTGCAAGG
The DNA here is from genome assembly GCA_009692285.1 of Gammaproteobacteria bacterium. Classification (GTDB taxonomy): domain Bacteria; phylum Pseudomonadota; class Gammaproteobacteria; order Steroidobacterales; family Steroidobacteraceae; genus UBA964. The sequence goes on from SHZO01000030.1 coordinate 1,867, forward strand.
TTATCGGATTCTGTTGCTCCGGATGTGAAAACCAAATTTTCAGGTAACGCATTAATAAGTTGCGCCAGTTGCAGGCGTGCATTTTCAATCTTTTGCGCTGCAGCAAACCCAAACTGATGGGATGAGGAAGAGTTCCCCACTAAACTTGCGTCGAGCAAACAATCTGCCATCGCTTGAGCAACGCGCAGATCAATCGGCGTACTGGCAGCATGATCAAGATAAATTTGACTCATGACTTTGACCCAGCAGTACGCCGCTTTTTCTGCACCGCAGTAAGAATGCCGCGCAAAATATTTGCTTCATTCTTATCTAGCTCGGCACGGTTGAACAGGCGCCTAACACGCTGCATTAGGCGCGTACCGCGCGTTGTTCGATCTCGAAAGTCTATTTCCTTTAGCACCTCTTGGAGGTGAACGTAGAGTAGCTCCATTTCTGCGCCAACCGCCAGCGGAACGGCAGGGGGTGAAGGGTCATAATGAGCTCCGCGCGCACGGTAGATTTCATAGCTCACCAACTGCACAGCCATCGCCAAATTCAATGATGGGTATTCAGAGTTTGCAGGAATACGTAGCAACAAATGGGCTAAGGAGAGTTCATCGTTGGTAAGTCCTGTGCGCTCATTACCAAACAATAGCGCCACAGGCCCGCGTGAACTCTCGAGAACTAACCGTTGAGAACCTTCACTGACATCTAAGACACGAATGTTTTGATCACGTTCGCGCCCTGTCGTGGCGGCGATATATCCACAATCAGCAATACCTTCGGCTAGGCTCTGAACCACGCGCGACTGTTCGAGGACATCGATGGCACCTGAGGCACGCGCAGTAGCTTCAGGATGAGGAAATTCTTTCGGTTTAACTAATACCAAATGCTGCAGACCCATATTCTTCATGGCGCGCGCAACCGCCCCGATATTTCCCGGATGAGAGGGTTCCACAAGAACAACGCGAATATCAACTACAACAGGGTCCATCGAGTACCTTTAGCTCATAGCGGCGCTCGGCCGGCACGTCGTGGTATTCTAACGTTCTTAAGCTCTTACGCTCTTTGCCAATATGCAGCCACTTTTAAACATCGCCGTGCGCTCTGCGCGCCGTGCGGCCGATATCATAATACGCAGCCTAAATAAGCTCGATTCGCTAGAAGTATCAACCAAGGGTCGCAACGACTACGTAACCGAGGTGGACCGCGCGGCTGAGGCTGACATTATCGCCACCATTCGGCGCTCACATCCCGACCATGCTTTTCTCTGCGAAGAAAGTGGTGCATCAGGCAATAACGCCTATGAATGGGTTATTGATCCGCTCGATGGCACAACTAATTTCTTACATGGGTTCCCACAATTTTGCGTGTCAATCGCTCTGCGCATCCGCGGTGTACTTGAAGTCGCTGTAGTCTATGATCCAATGCGGCAAGAAATCTTCACTGCGGCACGCGGCGAAGGCGCTCATCTTGAAAATCGCCGTATGCGAGTCACCAACCTGCGTAACTTAGAAGGCTCCTTAATTGCCACAGGATTCCCCTACCGCGATAATTTAGAACACATCGATGCCTATATGGGCATGCTCAAAGATGTGATGCTAATCAGTGCCGGCGTGCGCCGACCCGGTTCTGCAGCACTTGATCTAGCCTATGTTGCGGCAGGCCGCACCGATGGCTTCTTCGAAATCGGACTCAGCCCCTGGGATACAGCCGCAGGCACTTTACTGGTTGAAGAGGCCGGTGGACGCGTGGGGACTCTAAGCGGGGGGGATTACAAGCAAGGCGGTAATATCGTGGCTGGTTCGCCCAGGGTTTACGCCGCACTACTTGAAACCATTGAGCCTCATCTCACCCCTAGGCTTCGTGAGGGTTCATCAAGACCCTAAAGATCTAATCTTATATCTCACGCGGCGTTATATCGAGCGCATCAACCACAGTGGCAGTCACCAAATCTGCGCCAACATTCACTACAGTGCGGCTCATATCTAACAAACGATCCGCGCCCAAAATAATACCCAGCCCCTCGGGCGGAATACCAAAAGTAATAAGTAAGCCGGCGATGATGGGCAACGATCCTCCCGGTACACCCGCTACCGCTACAGCGCCAAGGACTGCCAAAAACAATAACGTGACTTGTTGCGCAAAATCCAGTGGGATGCCAAAAACTTGTGCAACGAACAACACAACACAACCCTCATAAAGGGCGGTACCAGCCATATTCATGGTTGTACCCAATGGCAACACAAAACCAGCCGTTGATGGTCGAAGCTTTAAATCATTTGTAGCCGCGGCAAGCGCAGCGGGCAAAGTCGCACTACTAGAACTGGTTGAGAAAGCAGTCACCAACACGGATCGAATACTAGCCCAAAACGCGAGGGGCTTATGTTTAGAAAACAATTTGAGCCAGAGCGACATTGTGCCAAACAAATGAAAAATCATCACCGCCAAGCAACCAATAACAAATAAACCAAGGGCCAATAAAATATCGAAACCTATTTTAACAACAACAGAATAAATCATTGCTGGGACCGCATAAGGTGCAAGACGCAAGGCAAAATGCACAATGCCAGTCATAAGCTCTGTAATGAGCTCCAAGCCTACTTGCAATTGTGCACGGCGGGCACCCACAAGACGTATCGCTGCAGCACCCACTAGAATTGAAAAAAGAATCAAAGGCAGGACTTCACCCAAGCTTGCACGGTCATTGCCAGCAATAGCTCCCAAAAGATTACGGGGCATAAACATATCAACCATGCTTTGAACTGACATCTCCGGCTGCAATGATTGACGTTCGATATGTTTGGCAGAGGCGCCGCCATACTCTTGCACCAATTGCACTTTGGTAGCTGAGTCAATGGTGTTGCCCGGTTGGAGAATATTCATCATCACCAATCCTAACAACACAGCAATACCCATATTGCAAAAGAACAGCGAGAAAGTACGTGCGGCTAAGGGACCGAGTTTTGATAACTCACCTAACTGCGCCACGCCCGCGGCTAGTGAGGCAAACACCAGAGGCATAACCACAAAAAATAGTAGGCGCAGAAACACTTGTCCTAGAGGATCAAAGATTTGTACCGAGAGAACACGAGCAAAATCCAGTACTTCAGGGACTTCACTCCCTATGAGCAGGGTCACTACCCCAGCAAGGACACCAAAAAGAAGCCCCGCGAGGATACGATTAGCGAGCTTTGGATCGGAATCAGCCACTTTTTCGAGCCATCGGACTATTGCGATAGCCATAGAGGGCATAAATGACAAGCCCTACAAGACTCCAATAAAAGAAGGTCAACTGTGTCTTAGGCGGCAATGAGAAAAACAAAAAGCCACAACCCAACAATGCCAAGGGACCGACCAACCACACCATCGGTGTGACGAATGGCCTGTGACGCCCAGGATCGCGCACGCGTAACACCATCACTCCGACGGAAACTGAAAGGAAGGCAAATAAAGTGCCGCTATTAGAAATGTCAGCCAAAATTCCAACTGGGAAAAAAGCACCAAATAAGGTTACGGCCAATCCTGTGATAATGGTGACTACATAGGGCGTGCCAAACTTTGGATGGACTTTTGACAGTGCTTCGTGAAAAGGCAGCAGCCCATCACGAGCCATTACAAAGAAAATACGCGTCTGGCCAAAAAGCATCATCAAGATGACAGAAGGCAGCGCTAAGAAGGCAGCTAAGCCAATCAACTGCGACACTTTCTTCCAGCCAATAACATCTAATACATGCGCAAGAGGCTCCCCGCTGCACACCAAAGCCTGAGCATTAGTAGGCAAAGCACACAAGGCGGCAAATTCTTCACTACCGGGTGAAACGGCTCTGCCAAAAGTATCAACGACTGGCTGCGCGCCGACTGAACCGACAACGCCACCAGCAACTAATAAATAAAAGACCGTACAAATGGCTAGACTACCAATTAAAGCTAATGGAATATTTCGTTGTGGGTTTTTAGTTTCCTCAGCTGCAGTCGATACCGCATCAAAACCAACATAAGCAAAGAAGATTGACGCCGCCGCACCGGCAATACCTACTCCCGATGAATCCCAAAATCCATTGGGCGCGAATGGCTCAAAGTTTGCGCTATTTACTACTGGCAAAGCTAAAAATACAAAGACTGTCAGCGCAGCCACCTTAATAATCACTAAAAAAGCGTTGACTGCCGCACTCTCGCGCGTACCAATGACAAGCAAAGCGGTTACTAACAATGCAATGGTTGCAGCCGGTAAATTAACAATACCTCCAGCAAAGGGACCCCGAGTGAAGGCGTCGGGAATATCTATCCCAAAACTACGCTCGACTAGCCCTACAAAGTAATTGGACCAACCTACCGACACCGCACTGGCTGCAACAGCGTATTCGAGAATGAGCGCCCAACCTACAACCCAAGCAATGACTTCGCCTAAGACAGCATAAGAGTAGGTATAAGCAGAGCCTGAGACTGGCACCATCGAGGCAAGCTCGGCGTAGCATAGTGCGGCAACCGCACAAACAAAGCCTGCAATAACAAACGAAGCCATCATGCCAGGCCCAGCTTTTTGCGCAGCTTCGGCGGTGAGCACAAAAATGCCTGTGCCAATAATGGCACCAACACCCATCATAATCAGTTGAAAGGCGCCGAGAGAGCGACGAAGGCTCTTCTTTTCGGCATTAGCCAAAATATCTTCAAGCGACTTGATACGCCAGTTCATTACTCAGCCCCCTACCCTCAGATGATTCCTCCGATTGTAGGGTGACAGCAGGGCAAACTGCTACTGATTAAATTTAAGGTAGATCGTCAATTGCAAGCTTCTGCCGCGTAGGGAAGAGGCTCTCAGCGGTTAAGCCGGCGTCTAAAGCAACCGCGCTGGCGACATAAATAGATGAATAGGTGCCCACCATAATGCCCACAACTAGAGCGATAGCAAAGCCTTGCAACACAGGCCCGCCAAAAATCAACAAGGTCACTACCACAATAAAAGTGGTCAAGCTGGTCATGATTGTTCGAGAAAGGGTCTGATTGACTGACAAATTCAGCACCGCTGCTGGCTCCAAGCGCTTGTTGCCCTCAAAGCGTTCGCGAATTCGATCAAAGACTACCACGGTATCATTTAAGGAATACCCAATGACTGCAAGCACGGCGGCAACCACCGATAAATCAAATACTACACCGGTCAAGGCGAAAAATCCCAACACGATGACGGGATCATGAATCGCAGCGATGATCGCACCAAATGATAATTGCCATGCATGGAAACGAACAAATACATAAATAAAAATAAGCACTAAAGTACTCAGCAAAGATACTATAGCACTAGAGCGCAATTCTTTGCCTACTTGGGGACCGACAACATCGACACGCTGCAATACAACACTAGCATCAACGTTCTTGAGTACTCCCTCTACCTGCGAACGGACTTGTTCACTACTCTTACCCTCTAGCGGTGGCAGACGAATAGCAACATCACGTGAGGAGCCAAAGTTCTGCACCTGAACATCTTTAAACCCTGAGGCTTCAAGACCCTTACGAATCGCTTCAAGACGAGCCTCCCCCTTAAACGCAGCTTCAACCGTAACACCGCCAGTGAAATCTATGCCCAAGTTCAATCCCTTGGTCCATATAGCTCCAATCGATAAGAGAAACATTACCGCTGATAGCATGTACCAAAATTTGCGCACACCCATAAACTCGATGCGACTGTTACTTTTGAATAATTCCATATCTTTAGCGAGTCCTTATAAAAGGCGGCAGATCAAATAGAGAGTTGCTGCGGGCGACGTGTGCCGCCGTACATCAGGGTTAGTAGTGCACGACTACCCATCAATGATGTGAACATAGAGGTCACGATACCAAGCGATAAGACAACCGCAAACCCGCGAATGGCACCTGTACCCAAAGCCCACAAAACCACACCTGCAATTAGGGTCGTAATATTTGAGTCAGCAATTGCTGAAAAGGCTTTCTCAAAACCTTTGGCAATCGCTGTTTGTGGAGTGACTCCATTACGTAATTCTTCACGGATACGCTCATAGATCAAGACGTTTGCATCGACTGCCATGCCCACCGTGAGCACCATACCCGCAATACCCGGCAACGAAAGGGCAGCTCTAAAGACTGTAAGCAAAGCAGCCAGTAAAACCACGTTGGCGATCAAAACAATGTTTGCCACCAAACCAAAGGTTCTGTAATAAGCCAACATGAATATAAACAGCACAGCCATGCCCATAACTAGAGCACCCACACCCTTTCTAATGTTTTCTTTGCCCAAGGCCGGACCCACAGCGCGCTCTTCAATCACAAAAATAGGTGCCGCTAAGGCACCCGCACGTAGCAGTAAAGCCAGTTCACGGGCTTCGTTGGGATCTAAGCCAGTGATTTGAAAGTTGGTGGAAAATACGCCCTGTATAGTAGCTTGGTTGATAACTTTTTCTTCTTTAATATCGCGCTGAATTCTTTCACCTGCTATTTCAATCTCTTCACGTCTCTGCTCTATAAACACTACAGCCATCGGGCGCTTAAGATTTGCGCGCGTTGTGCGCAGCATCTCATCACCCCCTGCAGCATCTAACTTGACAGATACGCCTGGGCCTTGATCGGTCGCCACAGTTAAGGCATCAACCAATTGGTCTCCCGTGACAATAATATCGCGCTTGAGTAACACTGGCTGTTCGTCGCGAGTTTTATACAGCTTAGAACCTAGCGGCGCACGGCCGCGCTGGACAGCATCTGTTATGCTGTTCTGCACATCAACTAGGCGAAACTCAAGAGTAGCTACCTTACCTAAGATATCTTTGACTTCAGCAGAATTCTGGACGCCAGGTAATTGTACGGCAATACGATCTAAACCTTGGCGCTGCACGACTGGTTCGGAAACACCGAGCTCATTAACGCGGTTACGCAGCGTGGTCAGATTTTGCTGAATTGCATAATCCTGTCGTTCCTTAATCTGCGCCGGGGAGAGTACGATTTGTATCACTGACCCTGAAGCATCCGAACTATCAACATACACTAAATCTGGCAGTACTTTGCGCATTGCAAGGCGTACGAGGTCTATATTTGTGCCAACCGGTAACAACACCCGCAAACCATTCGGCCGTGTAGCCCCATCTGCAAATGGCACAATGTCCGTAAAATTAATGTTCGCCTGAGAAAGTGCTTTGCGCAGATCTTGCTCATAAACCTCAAGTAATTGACCAAGCGCGCCGTCGATATCCACTTGATAGAGCAAATACAAACCGCCGCGCAAATCCAAACCTAAAGGCATGGGATGTAGACCTAACTTACGCAACCAAGCTGGCGAACGTGAGGCAAAAGACAAGGCGGTAACATACTCTTTGCTCAAGTTTTCATTGACAGCATCACGTGCCTTCAGTTGCTCAGACACTGCAGAAAACCGCAGCATCAAGCGACCTTCGTCGATATAGCTACCTGAGAAACTCAGGCCACGATCCTTTAACAAGTCCTCCACAGACTTTTGTTCGCTGATAACAAAGTTTGCACGATCACGCCGCGCCACCTGCAAAGCGGCGTCTTCACCAAAGATATTTGGCAGCGCAAACAATGCGGCCAAGAGCAACACAAGCGTGACGAGAATATATTTCCAGCGAGCAAATTCGAGCATAGTTGGTCTCTGCCCTTAACTGTTTTTCAACGTGCCTTTGGGCACAAGCGAACTAATCTGATGTTTCTGAACCTTAATGCGGACGCCTTCGGCGATCTCCACTGTCACAAAACTATCGCTGATACTCGTTATACGCGCGAGGATTCCAGCGGCAGTGAGCACTTCATCCCCTGCAGCCAGACGACCCAGCATCAACTGATGTTCTTTTGCTTTCTTTTGTTGTGGGCGAATCAATAAAAAATAAAAAATAACGATGAATAGCACCATCATAACTAATGGGGCGAGCTGACCGTTCATGGAACTGCCACCGGCGATTTGTGCCTGAGCTTCTGGAATGAGTCCGTTCATAGCTTGAACATCCTTAACTTAATATGTGTGATCAGGGAGAAATACTGCCCTAGGGGCGAAAAAGGTCGGGAATTATGCCAGAAGGCGCCGCCGCCTGCCGCTTAGTAAAGAATTCTTGCGAAAAGCCATTCAATTGGCCAGCGGAAATGGCTTCTCTGAGCTGACGCATGAGGTCCAGATAAAAATAAAGGTTATGAATCGTGTTGAGTCGTGAACCTAAAATCTCTTTGCAGCGGTCTAAATGACGCAAATAAGCTCTAGAGTAATTGCGGCAGGTATAACAACCACACTGCGGGTCAATTGGTCCCGAATCACGTGCATGCATAGCATTACGAATATTAACCACGCCCGTTGCGGTAAACAGGTGGCCATTGCGCGCATGACGGGTCGGCATAACACAATCAAACATATCTACACCCCTGAGTACTGCCTGAACTATATCCTCTGGCCGACCAACGCCCATCAGATACCGTGGCCGATCTGTCGGCATCTTTGGCAGTAAGTCATCGAGGACTTTGAGACGCTCTAGCTCAGGTTCGCCAACGGCTAAACCCCCTATAGCTAAACCGGGCGGGTCGATGTCCAATAAGGCATTAAGTGATACGCATCGCAAGTCTGAATACATACCACCCTGTACGATGCCAAACAAATCACCAGGCTGGCCGGTTATATCTTGCTGACGATAGTAATGTTTATAGCAGCGCCGCGCCCAACGCATAGAACGCTGCATTGAAGCGTTTGCTTGTTCATGACTCGCCGGCCACGCGGTGCAATCATCAAACATCATCGCAATATCCGAGCCTAAGGCGCGCTGCACATCCATCGAATCTTCCGGTGTTAAACGTATTTCTGCTCCATCTACAGGAGATCGAAAATGCACGCCTTCTTCGGTAATTTTTCGCATTTTTGCCAGACTAAATACTTGAAAACCACCCGAATCAGTGAGAATCGGCCCTGGCCAATTCATAAAACAATGCAAGCCACCTAGCTCGGCAATAATTTGCGCGCCAGGACGAAGCATTAAATGAAATGTATTTCCTAAAACAATTTCTGCGCCTAAGTCTTTAAGCTCCTCAGGGGTCATGGCTTTAACCGTGCCATAGGTACCCACAGGCATAAATGCCGGAGTTTCAATAATCCCATGCTGAGCATGCACACGTCCACGCCGCGCTGCGCCATCGGTAGCTAATAATTCATAACGCAAACTCATAAGTCACTTCGCATAATAGCCCGAGTCAAAAACATCGCGTCACCGTAACTAAAAAAACGATACCGCTGATTAACTGCATGAGAGTAGGCCTTAAGTATGGCCTCGCGCCCTACAAAGGCGCTCACGAGCATCAGCAAAGTGGAGCGAGGTAAATGAAAATTAGTCACTAGAGCATCGACCACTTGAAAATTAAAACCAGGCTTAATAAAAATACTTGTGTCACCGCACCACCCCTCCAAGCCACCATCAAGAGCACCTGCTAATGCTGCAGATTCAAGCGCTCGAACCACGGTGGTCCCTACCGCAATTACCCGCTTGCCAGCAGCGCGGGTTTTATGGATTGCCGCACATGTCGCAGCAGATACCACAACATATTCAGCATGCATCCGATGCTCATCTATATTCTCAGTACGAATAGGAGAAAAGGTACCCGCCCCCACGTGCAAAGTCACCATACAGTGCTGCACTCTCTGAACTTGCAACTGTTCAATCAAGTGGGAATCAAAATGCAGACTTGCAGTAGGTGCAGCCACTGCGCCGGGCACGCGCGCCAAGAGGCTTTGGTAGCGCTCTAAATCTTGGCCGTCAGGAGGTCTATTGATATAAGGAGGAAGGGGGACAGACCCAAATTGAGTGAAAAAGTCCAAACCAGAAATAGGGAGCTGGACTTTATATAGCTCCCCCTCACGTCCTAACACTATGACGTTACCCCCTGCGGTATGAATTAATTGACCCTCTCGAAGGGGTTTACTGGCTCGCATTTGTAACAAGGCGCAGTTTTCAATCAATGCCCGCTCCAGCAGCATCTCCACAGCTCCGCCACTGGATTTATGCCCCAACAGCCGCGCAGGTACAACCCGAGTGTCATTAAAAACAAGTAAATCGCCAGAATTGAGTAAACTCGGCAGGTCGCAAAACTTCCGATCCCGAGGAGAGTGCTGGGGTGACTCCAAAACCAATAGACGTGAATGAGAGCGCTCAGCGAGGGGCCGTTGGGCGATTAAATCCGGAGGGAGCTGAAAATCAAAATCACTAGTTTGCACGCTGCGCATGTTAGGCAAGCTTGAGCCAAGTTTCACGTATACTTGAGGCCCTTGGCAGCCGGGATGGCGGAACTGGTAGACGCGCCTGACTCAAAATCAGGTTCTGGAAACGGAGTGTGGGTTCGATTCCCTCTCTCGGCACCAAATAAAAAAACACAATGAACTACTGCAGCAACTGTGGCACCGCCGTCGTGGTGCGAATACCCGAGGGCGATCACCTGGCCAGGTTCGTCTGCCCCGCATGCAAGATTGTTCATTATCAAAATCCTAGAATAGTTGTCGGCTGCGTGCCGATTGATGAGTTCGGTCGAATTTTACTCTGCCGGCGGGCCATAGAACCTCGGGTGGGCTATTGGACTATTCCCTCTGGGTTTATGGAAAACGGCGAGACACTGCAGCAAGGTGCTGCGCGGGAATGCCAAGAAGAAGCCCTAGCAGATGTCGAGATTGGTTCGCTTCTTGCAGTCGTAGATGTATTGCACGCCCACCAAGTGCATGTCATGTTCCGCGCGCGTTTAAAAGTTACGAAAATTGGTGCGGGCATCGAAAGTCTCGAGGTAAGAATGGTGCCAGCTGAGGAAATTCCTTGGCAAGATATCGCATTTGCAAGCACTAAATTTGCGTTGCAACATTTTCTTGAAGACCGATCTGCGGACGTAGAGTTGCATCATTTCACTCAGATTGACCAACGTGGCAATATATCAAGTACTTGAGTAGAGTTTAAGGATCCGATCATGACTTTTGTTGTTACAGAAACTTGTATCAAATGCAAATATATGGATTGCGTTGAAGTATGTCCCGTCGATTGCTTCCATGAAGGCCCTAATTTTTTAGTCATCGATCCTGATGAGTGTATTGACTGCACACTCTGCGAACCCGAATGTCCAGTGGAGGCTATTTATTCAGAAGATGAGTTGCCGGCTGGTCAAGAACAATTTAAATCTTTGAATGCTGAGCTCTCGCGCAAATGGCCGGTCATTACAGAAATGGGCAAGGCACCAGCAGACGCCAAGGAGTGGGAAGGGAAGCCGGATAAACTCAGGCTACTTGAGCGTTAACGTATTGATTCAAGTCGCTTGATTAACATAGCCGGCGGTACATACCCTGCAATAAAATCACCGTTGGGCGTAAGAATCGCAGGAGTCCCTTGTAGTCCCATAGCTTTACCTAAATCATAACTTTTTTGCACTGGGTTAGAGCACTTAACTGACTCAATTCGTTCGCCTTTTTTAGATCGCGTAAGCGTCTCGTTCCTATTATTAGAACACCACACCGCTATTGCTTTATCCCAAGAATCGCTCTTAGGGCCGGTACGTGGGAAAAACAAATAACGGACGCGAATACCTAACGCATTGTACTTGGCCATCTCAGAGTGCAACTTTCGACAATAAGTGCAATCCACATCAGTAAACACAGTGATGGTGTGTCTAAGCCCTTGGGCACCAAATATTAGCATCTGGGTATCAGGCCAATCGCGGATAAGTGCCAACCGCGCTTCACGTCGCCGGTTCTCGCTTAAATTAATTTCCGGCTCTACACCCAACTGAAATAAATCACCATCTATGACAAATTTTCCGTCAGCACTGATATAAATAATTTCAGCACCATGTGCGTATTCGTAAAGCCCGGCGATAGGTGAGAGCCGAAATTCATCGAGCTTACTCCCCGGCATGATTTTTAGAAGCTCCGTTCGTGGATCAGCTTTAAATACTATATTTGCAGATGGCGCAGCGCTAGAAACTTGTAATAAGGAAACTCCAACGAATAACCAAATAAAAATACAGCGGTAAAATTTCATGATTTTTAAGGTTATCATAATACCATAATAACCCTAACCACGCGGATGATGCTGTGCATGTAAATCTTTCATACGTGCACGTGCCACATGGGTGTAGATCTGCGTTGTGGAGAGGTCACTATGACCTAAGAGCATCTGTACCACACGCAGGTCTGCGCCGTGATTAAGCAGATGTGTGGCAAAGGCATGGCGTAAAGTATGCGGTGACAATGATTTTTTAATCTGCGCAAGAACTGCATAGCGCTTAATCAAATACCAGAAAGCTTGGCGACTCATACGATCTCCACGCTTCGTAGGAAAGAAATAATCAGTATGATGAGACCTTAAAAGATCAGCTCGGGCTTTAATAGTAAAGAATTGTAGCCAATGTACTGCTTCCTCACCCAAAGGGACTAAGCGCTCGCGATTACCTTTGCCTACTATACGAATCACACCCTGATTTAAATTAACTTCTTGAAGCCTAAGATTAACGAGCTCTGTCACACGCAATCCTGTGGCATACAGAACTTCGAGCATGGTGCGATCGCGAATACCTAAGGGCTCAGTAATTAATGGCGCCTTAAGTAAGCGCTCAACTTCATCTTCAGATAGCGACTTGGGCAATGAGCGTCCTATACGCGGCATCGCAATTTGTGCTGTCGGATCTATCGTAATAACTGCGTTGGCTATCTGTTGCCGATAAAAACGACGAAAGGAAGACAACTGCCGCGCAGTGGAGCGCGCCTGTGCACCTAAATTCATGCGGGCGGCAACATAAGACAATAAATCAGCCCTCGTAGCTGCCAGCAAACAAATCCCAAGAGGCTCAAGCCAACGCTGCAGTGAGAGCAAGTCGGCACGGTAAGCCGCCAACGTATTGGCCGACAAACCACGCTCCATCCACACGACATCAAGAAAACATGCTGCTGCGGGGTCTAGCTCGCTTTGACTATCTACGTGAGGCTCCATATTAAGGGTCATCTTAAAACGCACTCCCATCAAGTGCACAAAAATAATACGGCATTGACTTTAAGATACCAATTCCTTAACGATAATAGACCATGACAGCAATACAACCTCCAGAAACAAGATTTGCCTTGCTTATCCGAATGGTGTTTGGCACCTATTGTTGGGCCATATGCACAGTAGTAATTAGCGCAACCTTGGTGGCTTTATTACTGCTGCCAGGTGTAAATCGGCGACGCCACCTCACGGGCGTAGTAGCGCGTTTGCTACTCAAATTAATGGGCATGGGTCTAAAAATTTACGGTGCCGAGCATTTGCCTTTGGGGCAATCTATCGTCGTGGCTAATCATGCTAGTTATATTGATGCCATTATTATTAAAGCTGTTTTACCGGAGCGCTTTGTATATGTTGTCAAACGTGAAATGGAATCTTTTCCTCTAGCAGGCCTGCTACTACGCCGCCTCGGTACGGAATTTGTAGAGCGATTTAATCGCCATAAAGGGGGTCGCGATGCCAAACGTGTCTTGCAAACAGCCGCTAATGGGCAGTCTTTATTATTTTTTCCCGAAGGTACGTTCACTGAAGTTATTGGGATTCTCAAGTTCCATAATGGAGCCTTTGTAATTGCCACCCAAGCTAATTGCCCGGTGGTGCCTTGCGTAATTCGCGGTTCGCGGCACATTCTACCGAGCCCCTATTTTTTTCCACGCCCAGGTACTTTAGAAGTTGAACTACTTGCGCCGCTGTACCCGGCCATCGATCTGCCGCCTGCCCGCGCGGCTTCACAACTACGCGACATGGCGCGAGCCTTGATCGTGGCACGAACTGGTGAACCGGATTT